>NZ_BCPP01000065.1:0-13534 GCF_016586125.1 Burkholderia sp. E168m23 | reverse complement strand
AACTCGTCGTTCTCGGGCACGGTGATCAGCGCGCTCGAGCTGGCGTCGCCGAGGCTCACCTGCACGGTGTCGACCTTCAGGTTCGCGAGCACGTCGAGCAGATACGTGACGTTGAAGCCGATGTCGACGGTATCGCCCTGGTAGGCGATTTCGAGTTCTTCCTGCGCCTCTTCCTGATCGGCGTTGGTCGACATGATCTTCAGCTGGCCCGGCGCGATGATGCAGCGCACGCCCTTGAACTTGTCCGAGGTCAGGATGGCCGCGCGCTGCAGCGAACGCTGCAGTTCTTCACGGCCGATCTCGAACGTGTTCTTGTGCGCCTTCGGGATCACGCGCTGGAAGTCGGGGAACTTGCCCTCGACGAGTTTCGACACGAGCTCGACCTGGCCGAACGTGAACTTGGCCTGGGTTTGCGCGATGTCGATGGTGACGGTGTCGTCGATGTCTTCGAGCAGGCGCTGCAGCTCGAGAATCGTCTTGCGCGGCACGATGACTTCCTGGCGGCCGAACGTGCCGCCTTCGAGCTTCATCGACGAGAACGCGAGGCGGTGGCCGTCGGTGGCCACGGCCATCAGCTGGTCGCCGTCGACGACGAGCAGCATGCCGTTCAGGTAGTAGCGGATGTCCTGCTGCGCCATCGCGAAGTGCACCATGCCGAGCAGCTGGCGGAACGACTTCTGCGGGACGGTCAGCGTGGCGCCGAAATCCTTCGCCTGCGCGACGGTCGGGAACTCGTCGGCCGCCAGCGTCTGCAGCGCGAAGCGGCTCTTGCCCGATTGAACGGTGAGGCGCTTGTCGGCGAGCGACAGCGTGACCTGGCCGTCAGGCATCGCGCGCAGGATGTCGAGCAGCTTGCGGGCCGCGACGGTGGTCGCGACCTGGTCGCCGCCGACGCCGAAATCGGCGCGCGTGGTGATCTGCAGCTCCAGGTCGGTCGACAGGAATGAAACGTCCGGGCCGTTCTTGGTGATCAGCAGGTTGGCGAGGATCGGCAACGTATGGCGGCGTTCGACGATGCCGCTGACCGTTTGCAGCGGCCTGAGGAGGGTGTCTCGTTCGGTCTTGACCAGTTGCATAGAGTTCCTTCGTTGAGTAACGGCCTGCAGCGCAGCAGCCACGCAGCGCCCCGCCGGCCGGGCTCTTGGCCCGCCACCACCGGGGCGGTCAAACCAGTATTGTGCCTCAAAACCGAACCGCCCCCCTTAAATTGGGGCGGAGGCCGAATTATCAAGCGCGGCGCGCGCGCTCAGCCCTTCAGCGTCTGTTCCAGCACGTGCAGCTCGTGGTTGAGCTGCGCGTCCTTGCTGCGCTCGTCGGCGATCTTGCGCACCGCGTGCAGCACGGTGGTGTGATCGCGCCCGCCGAACAGCTCGCCGATTTCCGGCAGGCTCTTCTGCGTGAGTTCCTTCGCCAGGTACATCGCAATCTGCCGCGGCCGCGCGATGTTCGCGGGGCGCTTCTTCGAGTACATGTCGGCGACCTTGATGTTGTAGAAGTCGGCGACGGTCTTCTGGATGTTCTCGACCGAAATCTGCCGGTTCTGCACGGTCAGCAGGTCCTTCAGCGCTTCCTTGGTCAGCTCGATCGAGATCTCGCGGCCGTGGAACTTCGAATACGCGAGGATCTTGCGCAGCGCGCCTTCGAGCTCGCGCACGTTCGAGCGCAGATGCTTCGCGACGAAGAACGCGACGTCTTCCGACAAATTCACGCCTTCCGACTGCGCCTTGCGCATCAGGATCGCGACGCGCATTTCCAGCTCGGGCGGCTCGATCGCGACGGTGAGGCCCGAATCGAAGCGCGAGATCAGGCGATCGTCGATGCCCGAGATTTCCTTCGGATACGTGTCGCTGGTGATGATCACCTGCGCCTTGTTCGCGACGAGCGCCTCGAACGCGTAGAAGAATTCCTCTTGCGTGCGCGACTTGCCGGAGAAGAACTGGATATCGTCGATCAGCAGCAGGTCGAGCGAATGGTAGTAGCGCTTGAAGTCGTCGAACGCCTTGCGCTGGTACGCCTTCACCACGTCCGATACGTATTGCTCGGCGTGGATGTAGCGGATGCGCGCGCCGGCCTTGTCGAGCAGCAGCTGGTTGCCGATCGCGTGGATCAGGTGGGTCTTGCCGAGGCCGACGCCGCCGTACAGGAACAGCGGGTTGTACGAGATGCCGGGGTTGTCCGCGACCTGGATCGCGGCGGCGCGCGCGAGCTGGTTCGCCTTGCCGGTCACGAAGTTGTCGAACGTGAGCACCGGGTTCAGCTTCGAACGTTCGTACATCGAATCGGCTTCGCCACCGTTCGCGGGCGCGGCGCCGGGGCCCGGGCGCCACGTGCGGCGGCCGGCTGCGGCTTCGTGCGCGGGCAGGCTCGGCAGGTCGATGTCGGCGTCGTCGGCGTTCAGGTGGTGCGCGGCGGCCGCCGACGGCGTCATCGGCACGTCGGCCGGCGCGGCAGGCGCAACGGAAGCATTCGCGGTCAGGTTGGCGGCGATCGCGGCGACCGTCGCGGCCGGGCCGTTCGGGGTCAGCGGCGCACGTGGCGCGGCCGGCGCGGTGCCTGCCGCGGCGCTGCGCATGCCGGCCTTCGGATCGAGGACGAACTGGACTTCGATCGGCGTGTTCCAGAATTCACGGGCCAGATCGGAGATCCGGCCCGAAAACTGGCTCTTGACCCAGTCCAGCTTGAAGCGGTTCGGCGCGGCGATGGACAGCGTGTTCGCCGACGCATCGAAGGCCACCGGGGCCAAGGGTTTGATCCACGTCACGTACTGCTGGGGCGTCAGCTCGCGCTCCAGCAGTGCGGAACAGTGTTGCCAGAAATCGTTCATCAAGTAACTGTCGTTTTTTGCGTGCACAGCGCGGCTCGACGGCGCCCTTGTCGCAGTCGCGCAACAAGGCCCGAAGCGGTCGTGCGAGCGTGCCTCGGACGCCTGCGTCACAGTGTTGGAGGGGCAGGCGCGAGCCGAGGCGGCGTGCGGGATTCTTGGAGATAAGGCGAGATTCTAACGCCAAACGCGGCCACAGCGGGACTTATCCACAGGCTGGGTTTGTGGGTCGCGGGGCCGGATCGGCGCGGCCCGGCACAGGCGAGCGACTCCTAAAGTATTGACCGTCAAGAGAAAAACGGTTTAAATAGCGGGTTCCGCGAAAACCAATCCTGTATTCCCGGCGATTGCGTTCGCCCGAATGCCTCCGGTTAAGGGCACGCGGTCCCCTGAATTTCGACATTCTCGAACAAGTGAGAACATCATGAAACGTACTTACCAACCGTCCGTGACGCGCCGCAAGCGCACCCATGGCTTCCGTGTCCGCATGAAGACGGCAGGTGGCCGCAAGGTCATCAACGCTCGCCGCGCGAAGGGCCGCAAGCGCCTCGCCATCTAAGGCAGGTTGCGCGCTGTGTCCGCCGTCCGCAGTCCTGCGGAAGGTGCCGTCGAGCCGGGTGCGAATCCGTCGCAGACGAAAGCCGCCTTCCCGAAAGCTGCGCGACTTCTGAAAACGGATGAATTTTCATCCGTTTTTCGTTTGCGCCCCTGGCGGCGTTCCGCGCACTTCGTGATCTACGGCAAGCCGACCGGTCAGCCTGCACGCCTGGGGCTCGTCATCGGCAAGAAGTATGCGCCGCGTGCAGTAACACGTAACCTCGTGAAGCGGCTGGCGCGCGATCAGTTTCGCCTGCGCCGCGCCGAATTCGCCGGTTACGACCTGCTGCTGCGGCAGCACACGCGCTTCGACAAGAAAGCGCTGCCGAGCGCGGCTTCCGCCCCGCTCGCGGCGATGTGCGCGGCCGAGATCCGCGAACTGCTCGACAGGGCAGTCCGGGAAATCGCCCGCCGGGCGTCGAAGCCCGCGTCCGAGTGACGCATCCGTGCCCCGGTGCGGCGTTCGCGCCCGCCCGGCCGGTTTTGACGCGGCGTCGTACGGCGCCGCCCAAGGTATGAAAACGGTATTGATCGCCTTGCTGCGCTTCTACAAGGTTGCCGTGAGCCCGATGCTCGGCAACCGTTGCCGTTTTTATCCTTCCTGTTCGGATTACGCGCGCGAGGCAATCCAGTATCATGGCGCCGCGCGCGGCACGTATCTCGCCGTCAGGCGCGTGTGCCGATGCCACCCGTTTTCCGCGGGCGGCGTCGACCTCGTCCCGCCGCCCAACTCCGACACTCGCGCTCGCGGCGAAGCCGACGCGCGGTCCCATCGACTCTGAGACAACGCATGGATATCAAACGCACCGTCCTATGGGTGATCTTCTTCATGTCAGCTGTCATGCTGTACGACAACTGGCAGCGGGACCATGGACGCCCGTCGATGTTCTTCCCGAGCGCCACGCACACGGCCCCGGCCGCTGCCGGCGGCGCATCGGGCACGAGCGCGACGACCGCAGGTGACGCGCCTGCCGCTGCAGCCGGCGCCGCACCGTCGACGACGGCCCCGGCCGCGCAGGCGCAGCTCGTGAAGTTCTCGACCGACGTGTACGACGGCGAAATCGACACGCGCGGCGGCACGCTCGCGAAGCTGACGCTGAAGAAGCAGGGCGACGGCAAGCAGCCCGATCTGTACATCACGCTGTTTGACCACACGGCCGGCCACACGTATCTCGCACGCACGGGCCTCGTTGGCGGTGATTTCCCGAATCACACCGACGTCTACACGCAGATTAATGCGGGTCCGACGTCGCTCGAAGGCGACCAGAACACACTGAAGCTGTCGTTCGAGTCGCCGGTGAAGGGCGGCGTGAAGGTGATCAAGACCTACACGTTCACGCGCGGCAGCTACGTGATCGGCGTCGACACCAAGATCGACAACGTCGGTACGGCGCCCGTCACGCCGAGGCTCTACATGGAGCTCGTCCGCGACAACACGCCGGTCGAGACGCCGATGTTCTCGCATACGTTCCTCGGGCCGGCGGTCTATACGGATGCGAAGCACTTTCAGAAGATCGACTTCAGCGATCTCGACAAGAACAAGGCGAACTTCGAGACCTCTGCCGACAATGGCTGGATCGCGATGGTGCAGCACTACTTCGCGTCGGCGTGGATTCCGCAACAAGGCGCGAAGCGCGACATCTACGCGAAGAAGTTTGATGGGTCGCTCTACCGCATCGGTGTGGAGCAGCCGATCGCCGCGATCGCCCCGGGCCAGTCGGCCGACGTGCAGGCGCGCCTGTTCGCCGGTCCGGAAGAAGAGCGCATGCTCGAAGGCATCGCGCCGGGCCTGGAGCTCGTGAAGGACTACGGCTGGGTGACGATCATCGCGAAGCCGCTGTTCTGGCTGCTCGAGAAGATCCACGGCTATGTCGGCAACTGGGGCTGGGCGATCGTGCTGCTGACGGTGCTGATCAAGGCCGTGTTCTTCCCGCTGTCCGCCGCGAGCTACAAGTCGATGGCGCGCATGAAGGAAATCACGCCGCGCATGCAGGCGCTGCGCGAACGCTTCAAGAGCGATCCGCAGAAGATGAACGCCGCGCTGATGGAGCTGTACAAGACCGAGAAGGTCAATCCGTTCGGCGGCTGCCTGCCGGTCGTGATCCAGATCCCGGTGTTCATCTCGCTGTACTGGGTGCTGCTCGCATCGGTCGAAATGCGCGGCGCGCCGTGGATTCTGTGGATTCACGACCTGTCGCAGCGCGATCCGTTCTTCATCCTGCCGGTGCTGATGGCCGTGTCGATGTTCGTGCAGACGAGCCTGAACCCGACGCCGCCGGACCCGGTCCAGGCGAAGATGATGAAGTTCATGCCGATCGCGTTCTCGGTGATGTTCTTCTTCTTCCCGGCTGGTCTCGTGCTGTACTACGTGGTGAACAACGTGCTGTCGATCGCGCAGCAGTACTACATCACGCGCAAGCTCGGCGGCGTCAAGAAGAAGCCGGCCTGACGTTCGTTGCATTCGCGGGTGGCCAGCCGCCCGCGATGCGCGCAAAAAAGCCGCATGGTTCGTGACCATGCGGCTTTTTGTTTTCCTGGCGTTTTCCCGGCGACGACGGCGGCGGCGCGTGCGGTTGCTGCGGCTCAGGCCTTCTTCGCTTCGAGTTTCGGATCGCCGTAGAACTGTTCGACCAGTTCCTGCACGAGGTAGCGCTGGTGCGGCGACAACGCCTCGATCTTCGATGCGAGTTCGATCGTCTCGGGCGTGGGCGGATAGCGTTCGTCGCGCGGCAGCGGTTGCGGCGTCGGATGTTCGATCACGCTCGGCGACGGCCCGTAATGCAGCCAGTGCACTTCGACGCGCAACCATTCGGCGAGCGTTTCGAGTTTGTCCGACGTCGGGATCGTGCGGCCCGTCAGCCATTTGTGCGCGGTTTGCGGCGAAACGGGGTGCGTTCCGCGGTGACGCAGATTGAATCGGTTCGCCAGCTCCGTCGCGCCGGTGACCTTCTCCGGGCTGCGCCGCAGGGCGAATTTCAGGCGTTCCGAGAACGCGGCTTTTTCTTCGGATGTCGGCATGGGGAGATTGTGCAATTCCATCGCTGCGTCCCAGACAACCATATGGGATAAACGTATCTCGTTCGGACGAATCCCCCCTTGATCAGGATGGGGAATGAAATTGAGGGACGCGGTGCCAAGCCCCTCCGGCACGCATACTCGTCCGAAATGGCCGCACCGTCACGACGCCGGACTAATACTCTGCTTATCCCCGGCGGGATAAATTCGGGCGAGTCCGAATCCGGCGTCGCGGCCGGTGGCGTGTGAGCCGGCACGCTACAATGCCGGCGTTCCGATGCCCGAACTGTTGCGCGGGCGCACCATTGACCCGCTGATTACCCGATTTCTCTGATTCCTTCGATTCCCATGCTCGCTACCGATTCCGATCCGATCGTCGCCATTGCCACCGCTGCCGGCCGGGGTGGCATCGGGGTCGTCCGCGTGTCGTTCGGGCGCGGCGGCGAGGCGGCCGCGCTGCCGCTGATCGACGCGTTGTGCGGGCAAAAGCTCGCGCCGCGTCATGCGAGCTACGTGCCGTTCCTCGACTCGCATGGAGCGCCGCTCGACCGCGGGATCGCGCTGTATTTCCCGGCGCCGCATTCGTACACCGGCGAGCACGTGCTCGAGTTGCAGGGGCATGGCGGGCCGATCGTGATGCAGCTGCTGCTGCAGCGCTGCCTGGATGCGGGGCGCGGCTTCGGGCTGCGGCTGGCGGAGCCGGGCGAGTTCACGCGACGCGCGTTCCTGAACGACAAGCTCGATCTCGCGCAGGCCGAGGCCGTCGCCGACCTGATCGAGGCGAGCACCGAGGCGGCCGCGCGCTCGGCCGGGCGTTCGCTCGACGGTGCGTTCTCGCGGCAGATTCACGCGCTCGTCGATGACGTGATCACGCTGCGGATGCTGGTGGAGGCGACGCTCGATTTTCCGGAGGAGGAAATCGACTTCCTCGAAGCGGCCGACGCGCGCGGCAAGCTCGCGAAGATCCGCGCGCAGCTCGCGCACGTGCTCGGCGATGCGCGGCAGGGCGCGCTGTTGCGCGAAGGGCTGTCGGTCGTGCTCGCGGGGCAGCCGAACGTCGGCAAGTCGTCGCTGCTGAATGCGCTGGCGGGCGCCGAGCTGGCGATCGTCACGCCGATCGCCGGCACGACGCGCGACAAGGTCGCGCAGACGATCCAGGTCGAGGGGATTCCGCTGCACATCATCGATACGGCCGGGCTGCGCGAGACGGAGGACGAAGTCGAACGGATCGGCATTGCGCGCACGTGGAGCGAGATCGAGCGCGCGGACGTCGTGCTGCATCTGCTCGATTCGCGCACGGGGATGACGGCGGACGACGAAACGATCGCCGCGCGGTTTCCGGCCGGCGTGCCGGTGGTGCGCGTGCTGAACAAGACGGATCTGACCGGCGTGCCGGCGTGCGTCGAGCATCCGGCGGCGGAAGGCGATCTGACCGAGGTCCACCTGTCGGCGAAGCGCGGTGACGGGATCGACATGCTGCGCGCGGAGTTGTTGCGGATTGCGGGATGGCAGGCGGGGGCCGAAGGCGTCTATCTGGCGCGCGAGCGGCATCTGATCGCGCTGCGGGCCGCGCAGGAACATCTCGCGCAGGCGGCGGATCACGCCGAGCAGCGGGCGCAGTCGCTCGATCTGTTTGCCGAAGAGCTGCGGCTCGCGCAGGAGCAGCTCAATGCGATTACCGGGGAGTTCACGTCGGATGATCTGCTGGGGGTGATTTTCAGCAGGTTTTGTATCGGGAAGTGAGAGGGCACTGAGCCGTACGTTGCCGCTGCCAGCGGCGTGCCATCGAGTACGAACGGCATGGGCGCTCACGCATCGTCATGGCCGGATGCTGAAACGAATTCAAACATCCGGAATGGTGACGCAGTGCTCGGCCGGAGGGCATCAATCCCAATGACGATGATGATGGTAATACCCACCCCCACCGTAATACCCGCCACCATCAGGCACGACGATACAGCCGCTCAACAACACGGCGACGCCGGCAATCAGCAAAAGGGCCTTCTTCATCGCGTTCACCTGCTTGGGTTCAATATGAAACCCAGCATAGCGAGCGGCCCCGGCCCAGGCTGTAAGCGATCGTATCCCCGCGCCGCAATCCGTAACGGCGGATTATTCCGGTCACAATGACCGTAACAATTCGCCAAACAGCAGACGTTTCAAGCGACGACGACCCGGTTTCGCCCCGTATCCTTCGCACGATACAGCGCGGCATCGGCGGCTTCGATCAACGCGTCGGGGGTCGACAGATCGTCGGCCGACACGGTCGCGCAGCCGACGCTGACGCTCACGCGCCCGGCCGGCGAGTCGGGCATCGCGAGGTCGAGCCGCAGCACGGCGTCGCGCACTTCGTCGGCCACCACCCGCGCACCGCGCGCGCCGGTGTTCGGCAGCACGATGGCAAACTCCTCGCCGCCGTAACGCGCGACGATGTCGGCCGGCCGCCGTACCGCGCCGGCCAGCGCATTCGCGACGGCGATCAGGCACGCATCGCCCTTCACATGACCGAACGCGTCGTTGTACGCCTTGAAGCGGTCGACGTCGACCATCAGCAGCGACAGCGGTTCGCCCTGCCGCCGCGCCTGCAGGAACAGCGTATGGAAATGGTCGTTGAAGTGGCTGCGGTTGAACGCGCCGGTGAGTCCATCGCGCGCGGAAGAGCGGATCAGCGTCGCGTGCGCTTCGAACAACTGCTGATACAGCATCGTCACTTCCCACGCGAGCACGCACACGAGCACGCCGGGCGTGAACATGCTGAACACGCGCGCGACATACCAGCCGACCGTGAAGCGGTTGGTGGACAGCAGGTTCAGCGTCGTATCGGTGAGGCAGGCGAGCACCGCGATCGCGAGCCACAGGTCGAGCGTCGTGCGCAGCCGGCCCGTGACCAGCACGGCCACGAGCGCGAGCACGTTGAGGACCCACACGACGAGCGCGATGCCGCTGACGGGCAGCACGGCTGTGTCGCGGGGCGGGTGGAATGCCGGTGGCAGCGACACGTTCAGCGCGAGCGCACACAGGAGCGCCGCCGCGACGGCCGGCCCGCCGACGAGCGCGACGGTCCAGCGGCGCGTCTCTTTCGCGCCGACCGGGGCGCGCGTCAGCCGCTCGCGTGCGACCAGCGCGGCCATCACGAAGCACGGAAAGCCAGCATGCCAGAAGACCCACATCCATGCGGCGCTTTGCGGGCGCGCGCCGAGCAGGCCGTGCGGGGCGAACACGCCGGGGAAGGTGAGCAGCTGCAGCGCGACGGCGAGCGCGGTGAACGCATAGGCGCCGCCGAGCGCACCGAGCACGGGCTGGCGCGTCACGGTGAACTGCGCGCCGAGGAAGAACGCGGCGATGCTCGCGGTCGTGAATACGGTGAGCGCGCACATCGGCATGAAGGGCTCGACGGGCGGCAGCGCGACGTTCGCATGCGGCGCGGCGATCCCGAGCGTGAGCAGGATGACAAGCGCCGTCAGCGCGCCGAACCACAGCTGACGTTGCGTCGTGTGCTGGATCAGGATGCCTTCCATGGAGTCCCCCGGACACGCGTGCGACGCACCCGATCTTGCGCCGGGCGGCACGCTTGCCGATCGCGGCGCGACCGGTGCGGCCCGATCCTATCGCGTTATTGGTCGGCGCTCAAATGCCGAGCCCCGGGCCGAAGTTGCCGGCGACCCAGCGCGTGACGGCGTCGACGTCCGCGTAGTCCTGTTCGGGCAGGCCGTCGAGCATCGACAGCACTTCGTTGCTGGCGCCGGCGTCGCGCGCGGCATCGACGATCGCATCCTTGTTCGCCGGATAGCGGACGGCCGCCAGGACATCGGCGATCTGCAGGTCGATCGTTTCGTTCGGGATATCGTGCGGAGGAATGGTGGGCTTGTCGTTCACGTCGGCGTCTCGCGGGTAGGGCGGGAATCGGATCGAAGCGCAAGGGCCGTGCCCGGCATGTTACGCGGCCCGCGCTGCCTCGGCCGGCGCGGGTTGCGGATGGCGACGATCGACGTCAATGCCCGCGTCGCACGCGGCGCCACGGATGCTTCCAGTCGATGTGCGGTGCGTTCTCGTCGCGCGGATGCTGGCGACGGTGCTCCTGCCAGAGTTCGTCGGAAAACAGCGCAGCCACAATGACGAGCGGCAGCACGAGGAAAATTCCGAGGATGACTTGCTCGACCACGATAGCCTCCTTGCGGTGGCAGGAACCCTTGCTCCCATTCTAGGCTCTGAACTCCGCCCGCGTTCAATTTCTTACAGTGCGAAACGGGCCCGAACGCGGCCGCGCCGCGCGGGCGTTCCGCACGTGCGCCGGCCTCAAAAAGGACATGAACATGCAACTCCAGAACGATACCAACACGCTCGCGCTGCGGCCGCTGGAGCGCCAGGACCTGCGCTTCGTCCACGAACTCAACAACGACGCGAAGATCATGCGTTACTGGTTCGAGGAGCCGTACGAAACCTTCTCGGAACTGTCGCAGCTGTACGACCGCCACGTGCACGACCAGCGCGAGCGCCGTTTCGTCGCGGTCGATGCGCAGGACGAACTGGTCGGCCTCGTCGAGCTGATCGAGCTCGACTACATCCACCGCCGCGGCGAGTTCCAGATCATCATCGCGCCGCAGCGCCAGGGGCGCGGCTATGCGGGCCAGGCGACGCGCCTCGCGATCGAATACGCGTTCAAGGTGCTGAACATGCGCAAGCTGTACCTGATCGTCGATACGTCGAACGCGGCGGCGATCCACGTGTACGAGAAATGCGGATTCCAGCACGAGGCCGAATTGAAGGAAGAATTTTTCGGGAATGGCGCGTATCACAACGCTTATCGGATGTGCATCTTCCAACGCGATTATTTCGAGCGGCAGCAAACCGCCTGAATAAAGCAGGGTAAACACCACACCGGTAAAAGCGCTTGCGACGAGGCTTCGCGAGCGCCGAATACAGGCGGGAACTACGGATAAATACGGATACGCTTATACCTGGCATTTTTCTTGTATCAGGTATTTGCGATTCCGCGCTGCGGTAAAGTCGAATCGTTTCGGATGACTTTATGTGCATCGCATCAAAATGATCCGGATAGCGAAATGGATTATCCAAACCGTTCAATCGCCGCATTGTAACTTTGCTGAAAGCGTTGCCTGGTAACGCTCTCCGCCCGGCGGCGCGGGCCGATGCGCAGTTTGGCAGCGCTTGCCGAGGGTGCCGATTGCGCGAAAAGCAGCCTGCGCACGGGGTGCGACAATCCGCCGCCATTGCGGTCGCACAACAAATGTGCTTGCTATCGTTTACCGGTCTTCTAAAGTGAAAAACGCGGGTTCACGATCACCTTTAAACACATAGCTAACCCGGCCTGGTGCCCGCAAGCCTGGAGACAGAACATGATCAAGCGTACCGGTGTCCTTTTTGCCCTTGTCGGCGCATTTTGCGCTGTGTCGATTGCCCAGGCCGGCGGCGATTCGGCCGTCAAGCCGAAGCAGGAAATCCAGCTGACGAAGAACGCATGGGGCTGCCTGTCGAAAGACAATCTGGATTCCGTACTGAATCACGAACGTGACGGCAAGTCGCAGGCGAAGCAGCAGTACTTCGACGACTTCCGCTGTCTGTCGGTGCCGGAAGGCCAGCGTTTCCGCGTGGTGTCGGTCGATCAGGGCGACGTGCAGTTCGTCAGCGCCGACAACAGCGACCAGCAAGGCCTCTGGACCGATTCGCGCTTCGTCAAGCAGTAAGCGTCCCTTCATCGCGCTGTCGCACGACGCGCGAGCGCGCCGGCTCGACCAGCCGGCGGCGCGAACCGATCACGGCCCGGCGCCTGCCGGGCCGTTGCGCTGTGGATTGCGCATCACGCACGCCGGACGGCGCGCATTCGGTATCATCACGGCCCGACCGAACCGAATGCCCGCCCGGGCCGTATCCGCATGGCGCTGAAATCCACGATCTACAAAGCCGAACTGCAAATCGCCGACATGGATCGGCATTACTACGCCGATCATGCGCTGACGGTGGCGCGCCATCCGTCGGAAACCGACGACCGGATGATGGTGCGCATCGTCGCGTTCGCGCTGTTCGCGCACGAGCGGCTCGAATTCTGCAAGGGGCTGTCGGACGTCGACGAGCCCGACCTGTGGCAGAAGGATCTGACGGGCGCGATCGACGTGTGGATCGAGGCCGGCCAGCCCGACGAACGGCGCATCTCGAAGGCGGCCGGCCGCGCCGGGCAGGTCACGGTGATCGCCTATGGCGGCAAGACGTCGGATATCTGGTGGCAGGGCGTGCGCAGCAAGGTCGAACGGCTGCGCAACGTGCAGGTGCTGTCGCTCGCCGACGGCGTCGCGGCCGCGCTCGGGCGGCTCGCGGCGCGCACGATGCGCCTGCAATGTACGGTGCAGGACGGCACCGCGTGGATCTCGAGCGCCGACCACGATCCGGTCGCGGTCGAGTGGACGGTGCTGAAGGCGCGCGAGGGCGCATAAGGGTCCGTACGGGCCCGTCAGGGCCCGCGCGCCGGCCGCGTTCAGCCGAGCGCGGCCGGCGGCCCCTTGAATTCGACCATGTTGCCTTCGGGATCGAACAGGTAGATCGACGGCCCGTAGCCGCCGGCGCCGTAGCGCTCGGCCGGCGCGCCGGGCCGCGCGCCATGCGCGGCGAAATGGGCGATCAGTGCGTCGGGATCGAACGGCTCGACGCGCAGGCACAGATGATCGAGGTTGCGCCCGGTGCCGGGCGGGCCGCTGTCGGGCCGGTCGATCGGGCCGCCAACCGTCAGCAGGTCGATCAGCGCGTCGCCGGCGCGCAGTTGCACGAGGCCCAAGTCGGGCTGTTCCTTCTCCACATGACAACCGACGGCATCGCAGTAAAAGCGCGTCATTGCCGCCATGTCGGTCACGCGCAGCACGATGTGATCGATTCCGCGGATGGTAGGCTTCATGGGCGGGGACTCCTTCGCAGTCGACGAGCATCGAGTGTAGACGCATCGCGCCTGCGCTGCCGCTCGGAACGCGGCACAATCGACGGACGAAAAAAAGCCCGTTCACGCAGAGCGGAACGGGCTTAATCCATATCAGGAGGAGACATGGAGGAGACAGTTCCAACTATACACACGGCGATGGTGCGACGCAATATTCC
>NZ_BCPP01000064.1:0-13583 GCF_016586125.1 Burkholderia sp. E168m23 | reverse complement strand
TCGATCCCCGCGCGGCTCGACGTGCCGCAATCGAAATTCGACGACTGCGCCAAGCTGAATTTCGCCGACCGAGCCGCGGCCGCCCAATCCGGCGCGGTCGTGCCGTCGTTCATCGAGAATGCCGCATTGGAGCGTGACGTTCGCGCATCGTTCGTCGATGTGATCACGCAATTCGTGAACACCCCGTCGATGACTTCCGCCACTGCCGTCAAGAAGCTGGCAGCCGCGGCGAAGAACAACTGACGTCGCCGGTGTCGTCCCGCTCCGTCCGGAGCGGGACCAGCCTGTCTGCCGGATTTCCCCGAATAGCTCAGAACTTGTGGCGCAGGCCGACGATTGCGACGATCTGCGAATTCGCGCCCGAATTGACGTCGTAAGAGCCGATCACCGCTTGAGCGCTCCCCTGGCCATTGTCGCCGCTCGCATGCTGATAGCCGGCCATCGCATAGACGTCGGTCCGTTTGCTCAGCAAATAGTCGACGCCGAGATTGACCTGCTGATAGGTCGCCGACGAATGGCCGCCCGAACGCGTGTAGTTGTAGCCGCCGATCACCTGGAACGTCGGCGTCGCCATCCAGCTCGCGAACACGGAGCCGTTCTGGAAGTGCTGCGAACCCGCGAACGTCGACGCGCCGTCCGACGTATAGCGCGTGTACGAGTACGCCGCGCCGGCCGTGACCGGCCCGACGACGTACTGTGCGCCGATCCGCCCGATATCGATGCCGCGGGCAGTGGCGTACGCAGCATTGACGGCGCTGTTGAAGAAACTGTCCGCGCTCGACGTGCCGCGTGCCGACGTCCTGGCGTTGCCGTTGTCCACGTGCAGGAACCCGCCCGCCACGCTGAGCGCGCCGCCGCTGTAGGCCGCCGCGGCCGACCAGCTTTGCCCGGAGCCCGTCGATCCCGCCACGCCGCCGAACGCATACATGGTCTCGACCGTGACACCGCCCCACGACGGGCTCGTCCACTTGACCGCACTATTGAAACGCGCGCTGTCGTCGTAATTGTCGATATCGCCCGGCGGCGCGAACAGGCCGCTGTACGAATCGGCGGTGATCGGCTGAACCAGATCGGTCACCGGATCGTATTGCCGACCGAGCGTGACCGTCCCGAAACGCGTGCTGCCCAGCCCGACGAACGCTTGCCGGCCGAACATGCGGCCGTCGTTCTGCAACTGACCCGAGCCGAGATCGAAGCCGTTCTCGAGCTGGAAGCTCGCTGACAAGCCTCCGCCAAGATCTTCGGTGCCCTTGAGCCCCCATTCGTTTCCGGACAGATTACCGGCCGACATCTTCCATTGCGACGCTTGTCCGCCGCTGTTGTGAATGTATGCGATACCGGTATCGACGATGCCGTAAAGCGTGACCGAGCTTTGCGCATGCGCGCCGGCCGCGTAGGCGGTAATCGACAGAGAGATCGCCGAGATGACTTTTCTTTTCATTTCACTTGTCCGTCCACGAAGTACACATCGATCAGAGCGGTATTGATGCGTCTCCCGCATACCGCTCCGCTTCTTTCCCGTCGTCAGGAGAACTATCCAGAGCGATGGGTGTACGGTAGGGAGGCCGTCATGCGACGGCTGATCGTCACCCCCTCCTGCCGTTTGACGACCGCCGCGTTTCCGGCCGGGCTGCCGTCCGACACGCGTTGTGTCGGACGAAAACCCGGTCACTGCCTCCTCACCCGCGACGCAGTATTGAAGTCCAATAAATGCCGCTCAATTTCGCAAAGACACAATTTGTGTCGCACTACGACGCACTCGCATCCACGCCATGAAAAGGGCCTCCGCGCGCCGCGGAACCGCGCAAACCCGCTCGACTCGACGCAAAAAAAACGGCACTCTTTCGAGTGCCGAATCGCTGCCCGATCTCTCGGCCCGATGTCAGTCCGCTCGCTTTCCGAAGCGGCGAACGCGGATATCGGCCTGTTCCTTGTGCCCCGCAAAGCCTTCCATTGCACACAGTCGCGAACAGTATTCACCGAGCATGGCCGATGCTTCGTCGGTCAACACCCGCTGATAGGTGCAGGTCTTGATGAATTTGCCGACCCACAGCCCACCGGTATAGCGCGCGGCCTTCGTCGTCGGCAACGTATGGTTCGTGCCGATCACCTTGTCGCCGTACGACACGTTGGTACGATCGCCGAGAAACAGCGCACCGTAGTTCGTCATGTGCTCGAGGAAATAGAGCGGATCGCGCGTCATGACCTGAACGTGCTCGGACGCGATCCGATCGGCTTCTTCGACCATTTCGTCGACGGTGTCGCACAGGATGATCTCGCCATAGTCGCGCCACGCGACCGACGCGACGGCCGCTGTCGGCAACACCGCAAGCTGGCGCTCGATCTCTGCCGGCAGGCCGTCCGCGAGCCTGGCGGAATTCGTCAGGAACACGACCGGCGAATTCACGCCATGCTCGGCCTGGCCGAGCAGGTCGGCCGCAACGATCTCGACGTCCGACGAATCGTCGGCGATGACGAGCGTCTCCGTCGGGCCCGCGATCAGGTCGATCCCGATCTTGCCGAACAGCTGGCGCTTCGCTTCGGCCACGTAGGCATTGCCCGGGCCGACGATCATGTCGACCGGCTCGAACTGATCCGTACCGAGCGCCAATGCGGCAATCGCCTGCACGCCGCCGACGCAGTAGATCTCGTCCGCGCCCGCGAGATGCATCGCCGTGACGATCGCCGGGTGCGGCTTGCCGTCGAACGGCGGCGCCACGGCCACCACACGCTTGACGCCGGCAACCTTGGCCGTGAGCACGCTCATATGAGCGGAAGCCAGCAACGGATACTTGCCGCCCGGGATATAGCAGCCGACGGAATTCACCGGAATGTTGCGGTGACCGAGCACCACGCCCGGCAGCGTCTCGACTTCGACGTCGCGCAATGCGTCCTTCTGCGCCAGGGCAAACCGGCGAACCTGCTGCTGCGCGAACTTGATGTCGTCCAGTTCGCGCTCCGACAGGGTCGCGACGCACGCGCTGATTTCCGCGTCCGTCAGCCGAAAGGATGCCGGGTTCCATTTGTCGAACCGCATCGAGTATTCGCGCACGGCAGCGTCCCCGTTGGCGGCGACGTCCGCGATGATCTGCTCGACCGTATCGCGCACCTGCTTCGCGATCTCGAGTTGCGCCTCCATCGGCTTGCTTTTCTTAAGATGCTGGATCACAAAAATCTCCAAGAGTGTTTCCCGACCATGCAGCGCGAAACCCGCGTTGCGACGGTGCACGATCCGAACGAGTTCGATCACACGGGCAAATTTTCGCGGGCCGAATTTGCCGACACAATTTCGCATCCGCGTCGAAGCTGACGCGACATGACGCACCGCGCTGACGCACCTGCCGAGGCGCGTCCCTCCCGGCGTTTCGCCGCGCCCGCCCGACTGCCCGCGCGCCCGGATACCGTCTTCCGGCCCCCGCCGGCCGAGGGTTTTCTAGTGCTTGACATCGCCATTTTGGGCGCGCAGCATTTCGCCAACTTATACGTATAAGTTCCATTGAACAAGGAGTGAAGTCATCATGCGAGTTCTCCATCTGTACGGCGGCTGGCCGGGGCACTACCCGTATGAAGTCGCCGCATGGACGCGCGGACTGTTCGACGAACTGGGCTGGGAGGTCGAAGGTTCGACCGACATCTTCACGCTCGATCGCGATCTGTCCGCCTTCGATCTGATCGTGATCGGCTGGAACAACGCCGTCACGACCGAGACGCTGACCGCGTCCCAGGAAAGGCATCTGCTGGACGCCATCGAGAACGGCACCGGCCTCGCCGCATGGCATGGCGCCGCCGCGGCGTTTCGCGCAAGTCTTCGCTATCACATGGTGCTCGGCGGGTCGTTCATCGAGCACCCTGCCGGCGAAGGCTATCCGCATCCGTACATGGTCAACGTGATCGATCACGACCATCCGGTCACGCGCGGCGTCGAGGACTTCGAAGTCCGTTCGGAGCAGTACTACATGCAGGTCGATCCGAACAACCACGTGCTGGCCGAAACCACCTTCGACGGCAAGCCGTTCCCGTGGCTGGCCGGCAATCGCAGCCCGGTCGCATGGGTCAGGCAGTGGGGACGCGGCCGCGTGTTCTACCACTCGATCGGCCACGACGTCGGCAACCTGTCCGACATCAACGTTCGCCGCCTCACGATGCAAGGCCTGCAATGGGCCGCGCGACCGGCTGCGTGACGCAGTCAAAGAAAGTCCGCGCGGGCCGACCGTCGTCGCGCGCGGGTGTCCTCAAATCCTAGTCAGGATAGAAAAATGGCAAAGCTTACCGGAAGTCAAATCGTCGCCCAGACGTTGAAGAACTACGGTGTCGAATACGTCGCCGGCATTCCCGGTCACGGCATCTGGACGCTGACGGACGCGTTCCTCGAGAAGGACTCGGAGATTCGCTTCATCCAGGTGTTTCACGAGCAAAGCGCGGTGCATCTGGCCGACGGCTACTACCGTGTGTCGGGCAAGCCGATGGCGGCAGTCACGTCGATCGGCGCCGGCGCGAGCAATACGGTCATCGGAATGGCAACGGCCTTCACCGATTCGACGAGCGTCATGCTCATCACCGGCGGGCCGCCCACGCACATGCGCGGTCACGGCCTGCTTCAGGAACTCGAACGCTACGTCGACAACGATTTCCCGAAGATCGCCGAAGCCGTGTCCAAGCGTCATTGGGTGGCCCAGCGCGTCGAGGAGTTGCCGTTCATCATGCATCGCGCATTCAGCTCGATGCTGACCGGCCGCCCCGGCCCGGTTCATGTCGAGATTCCGATGGACACGCAGGCCGAGGCCGCGGAAGTCACGCTGCACCAGCTCGAGGAACGCGTGCCGCTCGGCAAGGTGTATCCGGACCCCGTCGCCGTCGAAAAAGCGGCCGACGTGCTTCGGCAGGCCAGGCGCCCGGTGATGGTCATCGGCGGCGGCGTCATCACCGGCGAAGCGGCCGCGGAAGTGCTTGCGCTCGCCGAGAAGTGGCAGATTCCGGTCGTCACTACCTGGAACGGCAAGAGCGGCTTCCCCGAAGACCATGCGCTGTTCGCGGGCAGCGTCGGCCAAACCGGCACGATGTGCGGCAACAAGGTCGCATCGAGCGCGGACGTGATCATCGCCGTCGGCTGCCGTTTCACCGACTGGTCGTCGTCGAGCTACGCGAAAGGCGTCACGTTCTCGATTCCGCCCGGCAAGCTGATCCACATCGACATCGATCCGCACGAGATCGGCAAGAACTATCCGGTCGCCGTCGGCATCGTGGCCGACGCGAAGTACGCGCTCGCCCATATCGTCGAAGCGCTCGAAGGCGATGCGGCCGACCGCGGCGAATATCTGGCCGAGGTCGCCGCGCACAAGGCGGAATGGGAAGCCAAGCTGGCCACGCGCCGCGATTCCGACCGCTTCCCGTTCACGTCGCAACGACCGCTGGGCGCGCTGCGCAAGATCTTCCCGCGCGACACCATCGTGGTGGTCGGCTCGGGCAATACCCAGGGCGCGGTCAAACAGACCTTCCCGGTCTACACGCCGCGTACCCACCTGACCTCCGGCGGCTTTTCGTCGATGGGCTGGGCGGTGCCCGCCGCCATCGGTGCGAAGCTCGCGAAGCCGGACAGCCCGGTGGTATGCATTCTCGGTGACGGCGACTTCCTGATGACGTCGCAGGAAATCGCGATTTGCGTCACCAACAACCTGCCGGTGATCTTCATCGTGCAGAACAACGCCGGGTATATGTCGATTCGCGGCGGCCAGCGCAAGCAGACGAGCCGTCATATCGGTACCGAGTTCAACTATCCGGACGGACGCCCGTACTCGCCCGACTTCGAGGCGGTCGGCAAGGCATTCGGTCTCAAGTCGTGGCGCGTCAACAGCAATGACGAACTCGAGCCGATCCTCCAGCAGGCGCTCGACAGCAACGCGCCGTGCCTGATCGAGATTCCGACGGATCGCGACGCGGCCGGCCCGTGGGTGCCGGGCTGGTGGGATTTCCCGATTCCGGCCTATATCGACGACGAGCGCCAGGAAGAGTACGCGCAATTCCGCAACTCAGAGCAACATCTGTAAGGTAGTCAGCGCATGAGCGATGCAACGCATGTTCATCGTCCGGCGTCCGGTCTGTCCAGTTTCGCGCCGGTGCTCCGGCGCGAAATCCCGACGGTCGTGCCCGGCAGCGATGGAATCATTACCTGCGACGTGGTCATCGTGGGGTCCGGCATGGGCGGCTCGAGTTTCGCGCAAGGCATCGCAGGTCACGGCCTCGACGTGCTCATCGTCGAGCGCGGCGATTTCCTGCCTCGTGAAATCCAGAACTGGCAGGCCGAAGCCGTATTTCGCGACGGACGCTACCGCAACGCGGAGTCGTGGGACGACGACGCCGGCAAACCGTTTTCACCCGGCGTGTTCTACTACGTCGGCGGCAACACGAAGGTCTTCGGCGCGATGCTTCCACGGTTCAGGGAAGCCGATTTCGGCGCGATTCAACACGCCGAGGGAATTTCGCCCGAGTGGCCGATCACTTATGCCGACATGGAGCCGTACTACGCGGCCGCGGAGCGGCTTTACAACGTCCATGGCGCGGGAGGCCAGGACCCGACCGATCCGTGGCGCTCCGGCGACTATCCGTTTCCCGCGCTGGAACACGACCCCGCGTTGCGGCCGCTCGCCGCGGCGATGTGTGCGCAAGGCCTTCGTCCGTTCGTGATGCCGGCGGCCGTCAACTACGGAGGCGAACGGCCGTGCGTGCTCTGCTCGACCTGCGACGGTTATCCCTGCCTCGTCGATGCGAAGGGCGATGCGGAAGTGTCCGTGCTGAGGCCGCTCGTCGGCAGCGGCGGCGCACGGCTGATGGTGCGCACCCGAATCGATCGTCTCGTCATGTCGGCCGACGGCACGCGCATCGAGGAGGCGCTCGGCGTTCGCGACGGGCAACCCGTTCGCATCCGCGCCAAGCGGTTCGTCCTCGCGTGCGGCGCGGTGAACTCGGCGGCCCTTCTGCTGCGATCGGCCGATCACGCGCATCCGGAAGGTATCGGCAACCGCTCGGGGATGCTCGGCCGGAACTATATGGTTCACAACAGCACGTTCATGCTCGCGGTCGATCCGCGTCGCGCCAACGACGTGCTGTTCCAGAAAACGCTCGCGGTCAACGACTGGTATTTGCGCTCCCCGCAGAACGCGTTTCCGCTCGGTAACGTGCAGATGCTCGGCAAGATCCGCGAGCCGATGGTGACGGGCATGTATCCGTGGCTGCCGAAGGCCGTTTCGCGCTACATGACCGACCACAGCGTCGATCTCTACCTGACCAGCGAGGACCTTCCCGATCCGGAGAACCGCGTCACGGTCGATCCGCAGTCGGGCCGCATCCGCATCAGGTGGCGTGCCAACAACCTGCGTGCACACCGGGCGCTCGTGAAGAAGACGGTCGCGATGATGCGGCGGGCCGGGTATCCGCTCGTGTTGACCAAGCGCATGGGCATTGCAACCAACTCGCATCAATGCGGCACGGCCGTGATGGGCAACGACCCGGGCACTAGTGTGCTCGACACGAACTGCAGGCTTCACGACGTGGAAAACGCGTGGATCGTCGACAGTTCGTGGTTCCCGTCCTCCGCGGCGGTGAATCCGGCGCTCACGATCGCCGCGAATGCGCTTCGTGTGGCCAGGCAGTTCGTCGGTCGCTGAAGCGACGCTTGCCCCTGCGCCGCGATCCGCCGGCCGCGCTCATCTTGCCGCGGCCGGCGCCTGCGTCGTCGATCGCACCACCAGCTCCGTCGGCAGGAGCACCCTGGGCACGCGCGGCTTGCGGGCGGCGGGGCCACTCAGCAGTTCGCTGAGCAGTTGCGCGGCCTGACGGCCTTTCTCGATCAGCGGCTGGCGGATGGTCGTGAGCCCGGCACCGGCTGCTTCCGGTATATCGTCGAAACCCGCCACGGACAACCGATCGGGCACCGCCACCCCGCGTTCACGCGCCGCCTGCACGAGCGCGAGCGCCATCACGTCCGACGTCGCCGCCACTGCCGTGAGGCCCGTATGCTGCAGCATCTGTTCGGCCGCCCAGATGCCCGATGCACGATCGAAGCCGCCGGCCTCGACGATCAACAGGTCGTCGAAGCCGAGCCCCACCGCTTCGGCCGCGCGCAGATAGCCTTCGATGCGGGCGCGCACGACGTTTTCCGTGGCTTCCTGGAAGCGCTGCCTGCTGACGATGCCCCTGACGCCGTCCGGACGCAGCCGGTCGGCCACGATGCCGATCCGCCGGTGACCGAGCTCGACCAGATGCCGCATCTGGACGATGGCGGATTGCAGATCGTCGATCCCGACGAACGGCACCTTGTCGATGATTGGTGCGTCCACGATCACGACCGGGATGCCCTGCCGGCGCGCGACCTCGATGACCGGATAGTGGTCCGGCAGCGAGTACGCGATCAGGCCGTCGACGAACCCGCGTACCGCGAGGCTGCCGTTCGCGGCGTCGCCGGCATGATTCGCCAGATCCTTCTGTAGCGGGAAGAGCGCGAGCGCGACGTTCGCGAGTTCGCTGATTTCACCGATGCCGCGCAGCAGGCAGGTGGTCGCCGGATCGGCGAATGCGTAAGGCAACTCGTCCATGATCATCAGGCCGACGGCACCGACCCGCCCGGAGCGCAGGCTGCGCCCGCGGACGTTGGGCCCGGGATAGCCGAGCTTTTTCGCCACGGCGAAAATATGCTCGCGCTGTGCCTCGGAGATTTCCGACGGCTTGTTGTACGCATAGGAGACCGCGGGCTGAGAGACGCCGGCGGCCAATGCGACGTCCTTCATGGATACGGCACGCTTCATCGATGGGAAGGCATCCGCCTGTGGGCTGGCAATGCCGCATTTTACAGGGATACACGCCGAACCCTTCACGCATTCGAGCCGGCCAGCAATGCCATCACGCTTGCATGAAGCGCGCCGCTCGACGCCGCGACGACGTCGCCGGCCGAGCGCTCGGTCAATCGTCGTCCGCGCCAGTCCGTCATCCGGCCGCCGGCCGCTTCGACGATCGGCACGATCGGCAGGAAATCGTGGGGGGCGAGTCCCGATTCGACGACGAGGTCGCACCGCCCGCTGGCCAGCGCCGCGTAATTGAAGCAATCGCCGCCGTATCGATGCACGGCGACACGCGCGACGAGCCTGGCGTATACCGCGTGCTGGTCGGGTGTGAACTTGTCCGGCGTCGTCGTGCACATGCGCGCCGCCGACAGGGGCACCGCCGTGCCGGCAGCCGACTCGACGTGCGTCGCGGCATCGGTGCTGCTCGCGATCATTCGTTGGCCGAGCGCGGGCATGTCGATCGCGCCGAGCCACGGCACGCCGTCGCACAGCACGCCGACGAGCGTGCCCCATAGTGGACTGCCCGTCACGAACGCGCGCGTCCCGTCGAGCGGGTCGATGACCCATCTCCGGTTCGACACGCCGTGTGCGAGGCCGTCGACCACGCCGAACTCCTCGCCGACGCTGGAATCCAGCGGGTGCCGCGCCTGAATGCGGCTGCGTAGCGCCAGCTCGATACGCTTGTCGAGTTCGGTAACGGGCGACGTGTCGCCCTTTCGCGTAATCGCGAGCGTGTCGTGCGCCACGGCGCCGCACAGCGTGCGAGCCAGGTCGCAGAGCTCGATCACCGTGTCCCGATAGTATTGTTCGTCGATACCCGACATCGGTCCCGCCATCGAAGGTTCGTCATTCCACTCCACGTTCATCGTCCTGATACGGGCCGGTCGGGCACGCCACGATCCCGACCGACCCGTCCTTTCAGACGACGCGCTGTTCGGTCGCCGGATCGAAGATCAGTGCCTTGTCCGCATTGACGACGAGCTGCATCACGTCCCCGACGCGTCCGACACCGGGCGCGAACCGGGCCATGATCGATTCGCCCGCGACCGACAGCAGCACGAAGTTGTCGGCACCCGTCGGCTCCACGACGTCGACCGTCGCCTGGAAGCTCGTTGCCCCGACGCCCGGCGCGAGCCATTCCGGGCGAACGCCCAGTACGACGTCCCGGTCGAGGTAGCCGCGTTGCGCGTCGCTCAGCGCGCCCAGCGCGATCTCGACGGTGTGCCCGCTGCCGTCGCCGCCGATGAAAACCGCGTGGGTGTCACGGCCACGCAGCACGCCCGTCAGGCAGTTCATCGCGGGCGACCCGATGAAACGCGCGACGAACAGGTTCGCCGGACGATCGTAAACATCCTCCGGCGTGCCGATCTGCTGCACCTCGCCGCCCCGCATGACGACGATCTTCGTCGCCAGCGTCATCGCTTCGATCTGGTCGTGCGTCACGTAGACCGTGGTCGTGCCGACACGCTGGTGCAGCTTCTTGATTTCCGCGCGCATTTCCGTGCGCAGTTTCGCGTCGAGATTCGACAACGGCTCGTCGAACAGGAAGATCTTCGGTTCCCGCACCATCGCGCGCCCCATGGCCACGCGCTGGCGCTGCCCACCCGACAGCTGGCTGGGCTTGCGATCGAGCAACTGATCGAGCTGCAGGATCGCCGCGACCCGCTTGACCGCCTCCTCCTGCTCGGATCGCGATGCCCTCCGCACGCGCATCCCGAATGTCAGGTTGTTGCGCACCGTCATCGTCGGGTAAAGCGCATACGACTGAAACACCATCGCGATATCGCGCTTCGCGGATTCGACGTCGTTGACGACCGAACCGTCGATGACGATCTCGCCGTCGTTGACCGGTTCGAGCCCCGCGATCGCGTTCAGCAAGGTCGACTTCCCGCAGCCGGACGGGCCGAGCAGCACGAGGAATTCACCGTCGTCGGCATCGATGTTGATTGCCTTGAGGCACGCAACGCTGCCGTAGTTCTTGCGGACGTCGCGAATATGCAGAGAAGCCATGATTACCCCTTGACCGCGCCGGCCATCAGGCCGCGCACGAAATACTTGCCCGCCAGGAAATAAATGACGAGGGTTGGAAGAGCGGCCAGCAACGCACCGGCCATATGGACGTTGTACGGACGTTCGCCCGCGCTCGCACTCACCATGTTGTTCAGCGCAACCATGATGGGCGTGTTCTGACCGCTCGTGAACGACACGCCGAACAGGAAGTCATTCCAGATCGACGTGAACTGCCAGATCACGGTAACGACGATCATCGGTACCGACAGCGGCAGGATGATGTACGCGAACGTCGTCCAGAAACCCGCTCCATCGACCCGCGCCGCCTTCACGAGATCCTGCGGCACCGTCATGAAGTAGTTGCGAAAGAACATCGTCGTGAACGGCAAGCCGTAGACCGTATGCACGAGCACGAGGCCTGCAAGGCTGCCCGACAGGCCGAGCACGCCCAGCGTCTTCGCAAGCGGTATCAACACGGATTGAT
Source organism: Burkholderia sp. E168m23 (assembly GCF_016586125.1). Lineage (NCBI taxonomy): Bacteria > Pseudomonadati > Pseudomonadota > Betaproteobacteria > Burkholderiales > Burkholderiaceae > Burkholderia > Burkholderia sp. E168m23. The sequence goes on along the minus strand of NZ_BCPP01000064.1, from coordinate 2,255 downwards.
ATGGCGTAAAGGTGCCGAACAGGATCACCCCATAGACGAACTTCGATCCTCTGAAATTGAATTTCGTCAACGCGTAGCCATTCAATGCGCCAAGCAGCGTGGACAACACGACGGCAGGCACGACGATCAGCACGGTCCGCACGTAGAACCCGTTCAGGCCCACGCAGTCGATTCCGACGCACGCGTTTTGCCATGCATCGATCCACGGCTGGACCGTGGGCGCGAGCGGAAAGGACAGAATCGACGTCGACCGGATCTCCTCCATGTCCTTGAACGAAGCGAAGACCATCACGACGAGCGGCATCACGAAGAAAGCCGCGCTGCCGACGAGAATCGCATAGAGCACCGCACGCGCGACCACACGCAGCGTCGTGCCCGACGGGCGGGACACGCGACGCACGTGCCGGGCCGTGTCAGAGACTGTCGTTGTGTTCACGCTTGAACTCCGAGTAGAGATACGGGACGGTAAGTGCGACCACGACGAGCAGGATCATGACGGAGCTGGCGGCGCCCTGCGCGAGCTGACCGCGGCTGAACGTCAGGTTGTACATGAACGTCGTCGGCAGGTCGCTCGAGAAACCCGGGCCGCCGTTCGTCAACGCCACGACAAGGTCGAACGACCGCACCGCCTGGTAGATCAGGATCACGACCACGCTGAACACGGACGCGCGCAGCATCGGGATGATGATGGTCAGGTAGATGCGCAGCGTGCCGGCGCCTTCCATGCGCGCCGCCTTGATGATTTCGCCGTCGATCCCGCGCAGGCCCGCCAGGAAGATCGCCATCACGAAGCCCGCGGTTTGCCAGACGGCGGCGACGACAAGCGTATAGACCGCCATCTGCGGGTCGATCAGCCAGTTGACATGGATGCCGGTGATGCCGAGATCCTGCAGCAGCTTTTCCAGCCCGAGGCCGGGATTCAGGATCCACTTCCACGCGGTGCCGGTCACGATCAACGACACGGCCATCGGATACAGATAGATCATCCTGAACGCCCCCTCGCCCCGCACCTTCTGGTCGAGAAAAATCGCGAGCAACAGGCCGAGCACGAGCGAGATCAGCATGAACGCGATCGAGAACAAACCGAGGTTCGTTACCGCGACATTCCATCGATCCGAATCCCATAGCCTTGCATACTGCGCAAGACCGACGAAGTCGTAGTTCGGCGCGAACTTCGAACTGGTGAACGAGATGACGATCGACCAGCCGATGAACACATAGACGGCAATCAAAAGTACGACGACACTCGGCGCCAGCGTAAGGGCCGCGGGGCTCGCGCGCAGCCAGCGTCGCCGCTGCCCGGGCGCTCCGGCATGGATGCCGCCTCCTGGGGAAAAAGACATCTCGAATCTCCGTGTGGTTTCTGCTTTCATGCGCTCCCCTCTCCTGATACGGTCACGCGATGCTTGCGGCATCCCCGCGGCGCGTCATGCCCGGATGGTGCCGCTCGTTCCGTGCACGACCGTGTCGGGATCATGCGATCGGTGGCTGGAGTATTTGCCGCTAAAAACACGTGCTCAATTTCGCGGAGCGCTCAAAAGAGACGCACAGTGACGCACGAAACGCAGTACACTCGATCACGCGCGGAGGCAGTGCGGCGGCCCACGCTTCGGATACCGCACGATGCGCTCAATGCGTCGATTTCCTTCGGTTTCCATACGGAAAATCCCGCACGGGAATCGACGCATCGCGGCCCGCGACCGACCGTTGCACGCCGGTTCGCCGTTCATCGCAGGTCCCTTCGATCATTTCTTCAGAAACGACATGGATCGTCAGCACGACCTTTCAAACCTCGCCAGCAATCTGTCGCTGCTCGTGGCGTCCTTCGACTCCATCGCGGATTTTTGCCGGAAGCTGAACATCAATCGCCAGCAGTTCAACAAATATCTGGCGGGCCACCACGTTCCGTCGCAGAAGGTGCTGCTGAAGATCGCCAAGTTTTTTCTGATGGAGCCGGCCGACCTGTTCCGGGCGCCGCCGGAATTCCGCAGTTTTTACGAAGGACTCGAATACGAACTGCCGTTCGATTTGAAATCCGCACCGAGCTTTCTGCGATTTCTGCCGCTGATCAAGTCGTCGAGCGCCGCGCTGCAGGATTTTCTCGGGGTGTACTACCGGTACCACAACTCGTCGATCTACAAGGGGCGCATCCTGCGCTCCGTGACGTGCCTCTACGAGCGCGATTCGGTGGTGCAGTACGTTACCGTGGAACGTTTCCCGTTACTGGATCAGGACGGCAAAGTCGGCTACTCGTT
>NZ_BCPP01000063.1:0-13610 GCF_016586125.1 Burkholderia sp. E168m23 | reverse complement strand
GCGCGACATACGGCGCCGCGAAGTGCTGCGGCAGGTAGCCGAGATGGTGGCCGGACAGGATCAGCAGCGCGACGGCCTCCATGTTGTCGGCGGTCGCGGTCACGCGATCGGGCGTCGTCGACATCTGCGCCTCCGGCAGCGGATACGAGCGCCACGCCCACTCGAAGCCGGCGACGTCGGCCGGCGTCAGCGTGCCGGCGCCGTCGAACAGCGGATGGCCGCGGCCGCAATACGCGATCTGCCGCTCGATGAACAGCGGCGTGTAGTGCAGCGTCGGCACGCGATGCCAGAAGTAGCCGACCGCGATCTGGATCTCGTTGCTCAGCAGCTTTTCCTCGAGATCGCCGGGCGCGCGCACCGAAATCGAGAAGCGCACGGCCTCGTCGCGGGTGCGGAACGCGGCGATCGCCTCGGCGATCCGCGCATTCTGGCTCACCGGCGTATGGCCGATCAGGCCGATGTTCAGCGTGCCGACCAGTTGGCGATCCATGTGCCGCGCGGCCATCCCGAATTCGTCGAGCGCCGCCAGCAGCTTGCGGCTCATCGCATGGAACCGCTCGCCCTTCGGCGTGAGCCGGAAGCCGCTGCGGCCGCGCTCGCAAAGCCGGTAGCCGAGCCGCGTCTCGAGCGACGACAGTTGCGCGCTGATGGTCGACTGGCCGACGTTCAGCACCGCCTGCGCGGCCGACACGCCGCCCGCGTCCGTGACCGCGAGAAACACGCGGATCAACCGCAGATCGAGGGTCGACAGATTCCCCAGCACGTTCATCCCCTTCCATACATCGATGAAGATCGATGTTTACGTCGATATCTTCGCATTCTTCTTTCCCGGCGGAGCGCGTAAAACTGTGCGCCAGGCCGCGTCGCATGATACGGCAACCCCACATCGGAAGAGACGACCCCATGAACGACCACACCCATTTCCAGCCGCTCGGCGGCAATGAAATGCCGCGCTGCGGCGGCATCGCGACGATGATGCGCCTGCCGCACGTGTCGAGCGCCGAAGGCCTCGACGCGTGTTTCGTCGGCGTGCCGTTCGATCTCGGCACCTCCAACCGCACCGGCGCGCGCTTCGGCCCGCGCCAGATCCGTACCGAATCCGTGCTGCTGCGCCCGTACAACATGGCCACGCGCGCAGCACCCTTCGATTCGCTGCAGATCGCCGACATCGGCGACGTCGCGATCAATCCGTACAACCTGCACGATTCGATCGCCCGCATCGAGGCCGCGTACGACGCGATTCTCGAGCACGACTGCAAGCCGATCACGCTCGGCGGCGACCATACGATCGCGCTGCCGATCCTGCGCGCGATCCACCGCAAGCACGGCAAGGTTGCATTGATCCACGTCGATGCACACGCCGACGTGAACGACACGATGATGGGCGAAAAGATCGCGCACGGCACGCCGTTCCGCCGCGCGGTCGAGGAAGGGCTGCTGCACGGCGACAAGGTCACGCAGATCGGCCTGCGCGGCACCGGCTACGCGGCCGAGGATTTCGACTGGTGCCGCGAGCAGGGCTTCCGCGTGGTCCAGGCCGAGGAATGCTGGAACAAGTCGCTCGCGCCGCTGATGGAAGAAGTGCGCGCTCGCATCGGCGACACGCCCGTCTACATCACGTTCGACATCGACGGCATCGATCCGGCCTATGCGCCGGGCACCGGCACGCCGGAAATCGCGGGCCTCACGGTGCCGCAGGCGCTCGAGATCATCCGCGGCGCGAAGGGGCTGAACATCGTCGGCTGCGATCTCGTCGAAGTCGCGCCGCCGTACGACCCGTTCGGCACCACGGCGCTGCTCGGCGCGAACCTCGCGTACGAGCTGCTGTGCGTGCTGCCGGGCGTCGCGTACCGCGACTGATCGCGGCGCCGCCACTATTCCAAAATCAGAGGATTCCAGAGGAGCACACATCGAGATGGGGACTTCCGTCAAGCAGCCGAAGCGGGCGGCGCTCGCTTCGTTCGTCGGCACCACGATCGAGTGGTACGACTTCTATAGTTATGCGACCGCCGCCGCCATCGTATTCGGGCCGCTGTTCTTCCCCGGCGAAAACCGCTTCATCAGCCTGCTCGCGTCGTTCGGCTCGTTCGCGGTCGGCTTCTTCGCGCGGCCGCTCGGTGGCGTGATGTTCGGCTATCTCGGCGACCGCTTCGGCCGCAAGCGGTCGCTGCTCGCGACGCTGATGCTGATGGCCGTGTCGACGGTCGCGATCGGCCTACTGCCCACCCATGCGCAAGCCGGCGTGATCGCACCGATCCTGCTGGTGCTGATGCGCGTGCTGCAAGGCATCGCGGTGGGCGGCGAATGGGGCGGCGCGGTGCTGCTGGCCGGCGAGCACGCGCCCGAAGGCAAGCGCACCTTCTTCGCGTCGTTCGCGCAGCTCGGCAGCGCGAGCGGCCTGATCCTGTCGATGCTCGCGTTCGGCGCGATCAGCACGCTGTCGAAGGACGACATGATGAGCTGGGGCTGGCGCGTGCCGTTCCTCGCGAGCTCGGTGCTGCTGATCGTCGGTTTCGTGATCCGCGCGAGCGTGTCGGAGTCGCCCGAGTTCGAGGAAGTCAGGAAGAGCGGCAACATCGCGCAGAAACCGCTGCGCGAAGCGCTCAAGGTGTGGCCGCTGCTGCTGCTCGCGATCGGCGCGAACGTGTACGGTATCGCCGGCGTGTATTTCAGCAACATCTTCATGATCAGTTATGCGACGCAGTTCCTGTCGCTCGACCGCTCGATGGTGCTGCATTGCATGACGATCGTCGCGGTGCTGCAGTTCGTCGTGCAGCTCGCGGCCGCATTCCTCGCGCAGCGCTTCGGCACCACGCGCGTGCTGCTGATCACCGGCGCGTGGGCGATGATCGTCCCGTTCGTGATGCTGCCGCTCGTGCACCTGGGCACGCCGGTGTCGATCACGGTCGGCGTCGGCCTCGCGACGCTCGCGGAATCGGGCTACTACTCGGTCGTCGCGGGCTTCGTCAGCGGCATCTTCGTCGCGCGGATTCGCTATACGGCGATCTCGATCGCGTACCAGGTGTGCGGCGCGCTCGCCGGCGGCCTCACGCCGCTGGTCGCGACTATCATCGCGCAGAACACCGCGCCGCAATGGTGGCCGCTCGCGATCCAGTACGCGAGTGCCGCCGTGCTGTCGTCGCTGTGCGTGTGGCTGATCTCGCGCCGTGTCAGCATCGACGATGCGGGCGCGCCCGGCAAGACGGACGACGCGCTGCCGCGCGGCACGCGCACCGCGTAGCGCTCGACGCGTAGCGCCTGTCGCCAATGCATGCATGACGAAAAAAAAGACCCGCTTTCGCGGGTCGTTTTTTTCGTTCCGTCATTGATCGTCGACCGCGACGGTACCGCACGGTGCCTGTCGCGTAGTTACTGCACCTGATTGCGCAGCGTCTTCGCTGCAGCAACCATGTTCGTCAGCGCCGGAATCACTTCCGCCCACTGGCGCGTCTTCAGCCCGCAATCCGGGTTCACCCACAGACGTTCCGCCGGAATGCGCTCGGCGGCCTTCTTCATCAGCCCGACGATGTGATCCTGCGTCGGGATGTTCGGCGAATGGATGTCGTACACGCCCGGCCCGATTTCGTTCGGATACTTGAAGGTGTCGAACGCATCGAGCAGCTCCATGTCCGAGCGCGACGTCTCGATCGTGATCACATCGGCATCCATGTCGGCGATCGACGCGATGATGTCGTTGAACTCCGAATAGCACATGTGCGTGTGGATCTGCGTGTCGTCCTGCACGCCGTTCGCGGTGATGCGGAACGACTCCACCGCCCACTTCAGGTATTCGCTCCACTGCGCGCGACGCAATGGCAGCCCTTCGCGCAGCGCCGCTTCGTCGATCTGGATCACGCGCACGCCGGCCTTCTCGAGATCGAGCACTTCCTCGCGGATCGCCAGTGCAAGCTGGTAGCACGACACCGCGCGCGGCTGGTCGTCGCGCACGAACGACCAGTTCAGGATCGTCACGGGGCCGGTCAGCATGCCCTTCATCGGCTTGCGCGTCAGCGACTGCGCATAGGCGATCCACTCGACCGTCATCGCTTTCGGGCGGCTGATGTCGCCGAACAGGATCGGCGGCTTCACGCAGCGCGAACCGTACGACTGCACCCAGCCGAACTGGCTGAATGCGTAGCCGTCGAGCTGCTCGCCGAAGTATTCGACCATGTCGTTGCGCTCGGCTTCGCCATGCACGAGCACGTCGAGTTCGAGCGATTCCTGTTCGCGCACGCTGCGTTCGATCTCGGCCCGCATCGCCGTGCGATAGCCGGCTTCGTCCAGCGCGCCGGCCCTGAACCGGCTGCGCGCCTGGCGGATTTCGGCGGTCTGCGGGAACGAGCCGATCGTCGTCGTCGGGAACGCCGGCAGGTTCAGGCGCGCCGACTGCTTCGACGCACGCTGCGTATAGGGGCTCGCGCGATTGCCGAGCTGCGCGTCGATGCGCGCGATCGCGGCCTTCACCACCGGGTTGTTCACGCGCGGCGAGCGGCGGCGCGAATCGATCGCGGCGGCATTCGCGGCGAGCGCGTCGGCTACCTTGTCGCGGCCTTCGTTCAGTGCGGTCGCGAGCACCTTCAGTTCGTCGAGCTTCTGCAGCGCGAATGCGAGCCACGAACGGATTTCCGCGTCGAGTTTCTCCTCGCTCGCGAGATCGACCGGCACGTGCAACAGCGAGCACGACGGCGCGAGCCACAGGCGATCGCCCAGTTGCTTCGCGAGCGGTTCGAGCCAGTCGAGCGCCGCGTTCAGGTCCGTCTTCCAGATGTTGCGGCCGTTGATCGCGCCGACCGACAGCACGCGTTCGGCCGGCAGTTCGCGCACCAGCGCGTCGACTTCGTCGCGGGCGTTGATCGCGTCGATATGCAGACCGTCGACCGGCAGCGACGCCGCGAGCGTCAGGTTGTCCTGAAGCTGGCCGAAGTAGGTGGCGAGCAGCAGCTTGATGCGGCGCGTTTCCAGCGCCGCATACGCGGTGCGGAATGCCTGGCGCCATTCGGCGTCGAGTTCGGTCACGAGGATCGGCTCGTCGATCTGCACCCATTCGACGCCCTGCGCGGTCAGCGTATCGAGCAGCGCACCGTACACCGGCAACAGCTTCGGCAGCAGCGCGAGGCGATCGGAAACGTCCTTCGCCTTGCCGAGCCACAGATACGTGACCGGGCCGAGAATCACCGGTTTCGCATTCACACCCTGCGCGTTCGCTTCGGCCAGTTGCTGCAGCAGACGCGACGGATCGAGCGAGAAGTTCGTGTCCGCATGGAACTCCGGCACGATGTAGTGATAGTTCGTGTCGAACCACTTCGTCATTTCGCCGGCCGCGACACCGCCGCAGCACGCGGCGTGCTCCTCCGCCGACTGCGCGGACCGGCCGCGCGCGACGCGGAAATAATTGTCGAGCGCATCGCCGTGGAAATCCTGCACGCGCTTCGGCAGGTTGCCGAGCGTGAAGCTCATGTCGAGCACCTGGTCATAGAACGCGAAGTCGCCGATCGGCGCGAGATCGAGATCGCGCTGGTCGTGCCAGTGGCGCCGGCGCAGCTCGGCACCGAGCGCCTTCAGTTCGTCGCGCGACGATTCGCCCTTCCAGTAGCGTTCGAGACCGAACTTGAGTTCGCGCTTCGCGCCGATGCGCGGAAAACCGAGGTTGTGTGTCGTGACCATGAAGCTGCCGTCCAGAAGAAAGAGTAGATCCGGCAGCCATCATAGGGATTTCAAACCATGAAATAAAATGGCATTATTTCATTCATCCATTAACATTTTTCATGCATCCGTGGGATGCGCGCGATCCATGCTGGAACGATTCCATCTCGTCGTCATTCGTGAAGTCGAGCGTCAGGGCTCGCTGACCGCGGCGGCCAATGCGCTGCACCTCACGCAATCGGCGCTCAGTCACACCGTCCGGAAGATCGAGCAGCAGCTCGGCACGCCGATCTGGGATCGCGAAGGCCGCGGCCTGCGGCTCACGCAGGGCGGGCAATATCTGCTGAAGCTGGCGAACCGGCTGCTGCCGCAGTTCGAGCTCGCCGAGGAGCGGATGAAGCAGTACGCGAAGGGCGAGCGCGGCACGCTGCGCATCGGGATGGAGTGCCATCCGTGCTACCAGTGGCTGCTGAAGGTCGTGTCGCCGTACCTGTCGCGCTGGCCCGACGTCGACGTGGACGTGAAGCAGCGCTTCCAGTTCGGCGGCATCGGCGCGCTGTTCGGTTACGACATCGACGTGCTCGTGACGCCCGATCCGCTGAACAAGCCGGGGCTGCGCTTCGATCCCGTGTTCGACTACGAACAGGTGCTGGTGGTCGCGGATTCGCACCGGTTCGCGAACGTCGACCACGTGACGCCCGAGCAACTGACCGACGAGGTCCTGATCACGTACCCGGTCGAAACCGACCGGCTCGACATCTACAACCAGTTCCTGTCGCCGGCCGGCATCGTGCCGAGGCGGCACAAGTCGATCGAGACGACCGACATCATGTTGCAGATGGTCGCGAGTGGGCGCGGCGTGGCAGCACTGCCGCGGTGGCTCGCCGACGAGTATGCGGACCGGATGCCGGTCGTGCCGGTCAAGCTCGGCAAGAAAGGCATCGCGAAGCAGATCTTCCTCGGCATCCGCGAAGCGGACGCAGCGATCGACTATCTGGCCGCATTCGTCGCGCTGGCGCGCGAATCGACGTGGAGCGCGCCGCGCATGCTGCGCTAGGCGCGCCCGGGGTTGCCCCGCGCTCAGGCGGCGCGCATGCCGGCGCGTTCGCCGCGCTCGACCCACGCGCCGAACAGCAGGCCGATCGTCGTCCACATGATCACCTGCATGCCGATCGCCGCCACGCGGAACTTCCACAGCAACGCCGCCGGGAAATCGGCCGGCAACTCGCTGACCGACGGCAGCCCGACCTGCACGGCCGCGATGATCGCGACGAACACGAGCCCGGCGACGATCGACGCGTTCCACTGGCCGAGCTTCGCCAGCAGATGGCGGCGCACGCCGACCGCGAACACCATCGTCGCGACCGAGATCGCGATCATCAGGAAGAACAGGCCGGTGCGATAACCGATCGTGTCGGGGTCGCCGACCGACGGCGGATTGGCCGGGTACTTGAGGTTCGGCACGATCACGAGCGCGACGAATGCCGCCAGCGCGAGCCACGCGGCCAGCGGCCGTGCCGGCAGGCGGCTGCCGCGTCCGTACGCATACGCGAATACCAGCGAGAACAGCCCGCCGAATGCGGCGCCGTAGGTCACGACACCCGTCAGCAGCCCGAGGCCGGCCTGCGTGTGGCGGCTGACCAGTTCGGGCTCCGGCGCCTCGCCTTGGGCGGCGGTGGTTTTTTCTTCGAAGGCGATCGCCTGATCGACTTGCGGTTCGCCGACGATCCTGGCGAAACCGAACGTGAGGAGGCCCGCGGCGATGCCTGCGAGCATCCCGCGCATGAGCAGCTTTCCGACCATCGTAGGCTCCGCGTCAGTGGCAGGGAAAGCCGAGCAGATGGCGGCCGTCGTGGACGAATTCGTGTACGAGCATGCCCGGCACGAGCGACGTCGCGCCCTGTTCCGCACCGACGAAATACAAGGCCAGCAGCAAGATCAGGCCGACGAACACGGCCCACGGCAACAGCTCACGGACGGGGATGGGTGCCGGCACGACCGCCGGCTTCAGCACTGCTTCGCTCATGGATGCACCTCAGGGGAATCGCGCCCCGACAAATGATGGATGGGTACGAAGGCAGGTCTGGCTTCCGGGATCATCGATTCCCCGGTTACAGTGGCGCGACCGCGCCGGAATTGCACCGGCTTCCGCGCTTCGTATCGGGCGAATTGTACGCGCGAACGTTCGCGTATTGAAGCGATGACACATGGGCGAACACGCCCCGTTCCGGATCATCCGACAACCGACATGAACCTGCATGCCTCACTGCGCCTGATCGCCCACGCATCGACCCGCGCCATGCGCACCGGCACGTTTCCCGACGACGATCCGCTCGACGCGCACGGGCTCGCCGAAGCTGCTGCGCTGCGTGGCCGGTGGACGGCTGCTGCCGGCTCGCTCGTGCTGTGCAGCCCGGCACGCTGCGCCAGGCAGACGGCCGACGCGCTCGGACTGCACGCCGACATCGACGACGCGCTGCGCGACATCGATTACGGCCACTGGCGCGGCAAGCGGCTGCATGATCTCGCCCGCGACCTCCCTGACGAACTCGCCGCGTGGCTCGGCACGCCGTCCGCGTCGCCGCATCACGGCGAATCGTTCGACGCCGCCGCGCATCGGATCGGCACCTGGTTGAACGTGCTGCCACCCGATCGCGACGTCATCGCGATCACGCATGCGCCGATCGTCCGCGCGGCCATCGCGCATATGCTGCGGATAGCTCCCGAAGCGGCCGCGCGTCTCGACGTCGCGCCGCTGTCGTGCACGACGTTCGTCGCGTCGCCGGCCGGCTGGACGTTGCCCACGACGGACGATGACCCACGCGACACCGGCGCGTGAGTCACTGTGGTGCTCACTATGTGAGCCGACGACGCGCTCCGGCGCGTCGCATGTCGCCGCCCGCCTTACATCCCGTAAGACACACCGTTCGTCATCCCGACTGTCATCAAACTGACTGCTAGCCGCAGCTAGCATCGGACGCGGTTCCCTCACGAGATGCCGTCATGAATCAACCCGCTTCGTCCGCCCCGAACAATCCGGGCTCCGTCGCACGCACCAGGCAGGTCGGCTATGCCGCGTTCCTGCTGGTGCTCGTGCTCGGCGCCGTCTATATCGCCACGCACCTGGTCGCCGATCTGGCGCCGGTCCGCGAAGGGACGCTGTTCCCGTACCTGCTGCTCGGCGCCGCACTGCTGATCGCGCTCGGCTTCGAATTCGTCAACGGCTTCCACGACACCGCGAATGCGGTCGCGACCGTGATCTATACGCACTCGCTGACGCCGAACGTCGCGGTGATCTGGTCGGGCATGTGGAACTTCCTCGGCGTGATGGTCTCGAGCGGCGCCGTCGCGTTCGGCATCCTGCAGTTGCTGCCGGTCGAGCTGATCCTGCAGGTCGGCAGCGGCTCGGGCTTCGCGATGGTGTTCGCGCTGCTGATCGCCGCCATCGTCTGGAACCTCGCGACCTGGTATTTCGGGTTGCCGTCGTCGAGCTCGCATACGCTGATCGGGTCGATCATCGGCGTCGGGCTGATGAACCAGTTGATGCACGGGCCGTCCGGCACGAGCGGGGTCGACTGGGGCCAGGCGCTCGGCGTCGGCAAGTCGCTGCTGCTCTCGCCGATCGTCGGGTTCCTGTGTGCGTCACTGCTGCTGCTTGCGCTGAAGGCGCTCGTGCGGATTCCGGAGCTGTACAAGGAGCCGCCGAAGGATCAGCCGCCGCCGTTCTGGATTCGCTGCCTGCTGATCCTCACCTGCACCGGCGTGTCGTTCGCGCACGGATCGAACGACGGGCAGAAAGGGATGGGCCTCATCATGCTGATCCTGATCGGCACGGTGCCGACCGCCTATGCGCTGAACAAGGCCGTCACGCCCACCGAATCGCAGACCTTCGTGGCGGTCGCGAACCAGGCGGCCGCGACGTTCGGGAAGTACACGAACGGCGTCGCGCCGTCCGCGAACCCGCGCGCCGATGTCGAACACTACGTGCAGCATCGTGAACTGACGCCCGCCGTGCTGCCGGCCGTCGCGCAGTTGTCCACGTCGCTCGCGACCGCCGTCGGCGCGTCGGGATCGATGGCGGCCGTACCGCAGCGCGACGTCGACAACGTGCGCAACACGATGTATCTGGTGTCCGAAGCCATTCGTCTGATGGAGAAGTCGGGCCAGCCCGCATTCGCCACCGATGACAAGCTCGCGATCGACAACTATCGCAAGCAGCTCGACCACGCGACCAAGTTCATTCCGACATGGGTGAAGGTGGCCGTCGCGATCGCGCTGGGCCTCGGCACGATGGTCGGCTGGAAGCGGATCGTCGTGACCGTCGGCGAAAAAATCGGCAAGCAGCACCTGACGTACGGACAGGGCGCTTCGGCCGAACTCGTCGCGATGCTGACGATCGGCGCCGCCGACATGTACGGGCTGCCCGTGTCGACGACGCACGTGCTGTCCTCGGGTGTCGCGGGCACGATGGCGGCGAACGGCTCCGGGCTGCAATGGAGCACGGTGCGCAGCCTCGTCCTCGCATGGGTGCTGACGCTGCCGGCATCGATCGCGCTGGCGGCAGGGCTTTACTGGTTGTTCCGGTCGCTGGCTTGATCGTCGGTGCGGCGGGTGGCGGGCGATAGCCGGCTATCCGCCGCGTAGGCTCGATTTGTCGTCTCTCTGTCTCTCTGTCTCTCTGTCTCTCTGTCTCTCTGTCTCTCTGTCTCTCTGTCTCTCTGTCTCTCTGTCTCTCTGTCTCTCTGTCTCTCCGTCTCTCCGTCTCTCCGTCTCTCCGTCTCTCCGTCTCTCCGCCTCTGCGCTCCGGCACGTCGCCGCATTCAGTGTGTCGATGCCGCGCCTTCAACGTTTCCCCGTTTCGCCGCCCGAATTAAAGCGCAAGATCTGGAGCGTGCCGGCTCCCGGACGCCGCTAGACTGGGTTCATCAACTTTCATCGTGAACTCGACCGTGCGCGGCCGCACGGCGCCACGCTGCCCATGCCCCGAGGTACGCCCGTGAACATTGTCGATCTGCAACCTGCCGTCGAATCGCTGGACATCGCGCAGCGCGTCGACGCCCTCGACTGGCCGAGCGTCGATGCCGAGCTCGATCGCTTCGGATGCGCGCGCGTACCGGGCCTGATGTCGGCCAGCGAGTGCGATGCACTCGCGTCGCTCTATCCGCGCGATGCGCTCTATCGTTCACGCGTCGTGATGGCGCGGCACGGCTTTGGCCGCGGCGAATACAAGTATTTCGCGTATCCGCTGCCTGCGATCATCGCCGAGCTGCGTGCGACGATGTACCCGCATCTCGCGCCGATCGCGAATCGCTGGAACCAGGCGCTCGGGATCGACGTTCGTTATCCCAAAGACCATGCGACATTCCTCGATCGCTGCCACGCGGCGGGACAGACGCGACCGACGCCGCTGATCCTGCAATACGGCGCCGACGACTACAACTGTCTCCATCAGGATCTGTACGGCGAGCACGTGTTTCCGCTGCAGGTCGCGATCCTGCTGTCGGCGCCGGGCCGCGATTTCACTGGTGGGGAATTCGTGCTGACGGAACAGCGTCCACGCATGCAGTCGCGTGCGGAAGTGGTGCCGCTGACACAAGGCGACGCGGTGATCTTCGCGGTACACGGCCGGCCGGTGCAGGGAACCCGAGGCATCTATCGCGTCAACCTGCGCCACGGCGTCAGCCGGATTCGAAGCGGCCACCGCTATACGGTTGGCATCATCTTCCATGACGCGCAGTAGCGGTAGGCGGGCAGCTGTGCTGCTGCCGTGTCGCTTGTCGCGCATCGCACTCCTGCTCATCCCGGCACCGCGTCATCGTTCTGTGAACGTTCCGACCAAGCATGGCCGGCCAGATGGCCGCTCGCCCGCAGTGACTGGAGACCGATTGCGCTGACCGTCAAGCGATCGCGGCCGCAACGAGCCAACACTTTTGGTGAGCGCCGCAAACATGCGTACTCACCTGTCGCCCCGCCAATATGATTGGCAGTCCGGCCTATCCCCGCGCCATGTTGGCCCGCAGCCGGTCGCCGGCATCGGAAGCCAGCCGTGCATAGCCCGGCAACGTAAGCAGCGCGAGCACGCCCGCCGCGATAAACGCCCAGCGGAAATCGGCGAGCACGTAGTGCATGCCAGCCGCATCGCCGCGCACCAATGCTGCGAGCCGCAGCGACAATGCACCGAACGCGATCCCCATCCCGATCGTCATTTGCTGCGCGGCGCTCCACAGCGTGCTGGCCGCGCTCGTCTGGTGAGAGGGGATATCCGCATAAGCCAGCGTCGCGAGCGTCGTGAACTGCATCGACCGCGTGAGCCCATAGACGAATACGAGGAGCAGCGTGATCGCCAGCGGCGTCGACGCGGTCAGCCAACCGCATGCGATCATGAAGATGCCGACGATCGTCACGTCGACGAGCGCGACACGCCGAAAGCCGTAACGGTCGAGTATCCAAGACGTGCCCGCCTTCATCCCGAGGTTGCCGAGTGCACTCGCGAGCAGCAGCAGACCTGACTGGAATGGCGACAGCCCGAAGCCGATCTGGAACAGCAGCGGCAGCAGGTACGGGACGGCGTTGATCGCCATCCGCGTGATCGAGCCGGTGATGACCGTCACCGAGAACGTCGGCACCTTCAGCGTCGTGAAATCGAGCAGCGGATGCGCGCAGCGTCGCGCATACAGCCACGCAGCGATACCGAACAGCACGCTTGCGCCCACCAGGACACCCGCGCGCGTGAAGTCGACATCCTGCTGGCCGGCCGCTTCGGTGCCGATCAGCAAGCAGGTCAATGCGCCACCGGCCAGCACGAAGCCAACCCAGTCGAGCGGCCGTTGCTCGTCGGCCCGCGTGTTACGGACGATCAGCCAGGTACAAACGAGTGCGGCAAGGCCGAACGGGACGTTCAACAGGAAGATCCATCGCCACGACGCGTAGGTCGTGATGAAGCCGCCGATCGGCGGCCCGACGACGGGGGCGACGATGCCCGGCCACGTGATCGTCGCGATCGCACGCATCAGCTTCGCCTTCTCGGTACTTCGCACGACGATCATTCGCCCGACCGGCACCATCATCGCCCCGCCGACACCCTGCAGCAGCCGGGCTGCCGTGAACGACATCACGCCTTCGGACAGCCCGCACAGCACCGACGCGCCGGTAAAGACGACGATCGCACTCGCGAACACGGTGCGCGAGCCATAGCGATCCGCGATCCAGCCGCTGATCGGAATGAACACCGCCAGCGCCAACATGTAGGCCGTCATCCCGAGACTCAGCGCGTTAGGCCCCACGCCGAACGAGTGGGCCATTTGCGGTAGCGCCGTCGCGATCACGGTCGTATCAAGGTACTCCATGAAGAACGTCGCGGCGACGAGGTATGGCAAGAAGTCGGTCGTCCGACCACTTTGGGCGGGGCTGTCAGTCATGAACGATGCAGGAGACGGAATACAAAGGACACCGATCACCAGCGGATGCGAGCAAGTACCGGGAAATCGGGACGAGCGGTGATATTACCTCGAAGGGCTTGCCCGCCGCTCTGTCGACCAAGTCACGCGAATGAACTTTATGCGCATAGATTTTTATGAGGCTTTCGCGCTATGTTCGTGGAGAGGAACGCATGACACTGCGCATCGAGGAACGGCCAGATGAAGCGGGAGTTTTCGCCCAGAAAGTGACGTTTATCGATCATCGTCGATCAACATCGTCCATCATCGATCATCGCAACATCGTCGTCGGACGTGCGCCGTCGGTCGGACTCGATTCTTGAAGACGGATGGGTATGGCGGGCAGAGGACGTGCCGAGGTTTCCGGACGACACAGTTGCGGAGAAGAAATTGCGTCTTGATCGAAGATACGATCAATAAGCAATTGAATCGCCGGAGATAGAAGCGATTGAGGGAATGGGAGCTGGGATTGATTGCGTGGGTGAGATGCTAATGCAGTAGCGTTGGTAAGGCTTCACCCCGCCATGCACA
>NZ_BCPP01000062.1:0-13619 GCF_016586125.1 Burkholderia sp. E168m23 | reverse complement strand
AGCGGTCGGCGATCATCCCGGTGAACGGCTGCGCGACGCCCCAGATCAGGTTCTGCAGCGCCAGCGCGAGCCCGAACGCCTCGCGCGACCAGCCGTGGTCGAGCGACACGGGCGCGAGGAACAGGCCCTGCACGTGGCGGATGCCGAGCGCGGCGCCCATGATCAGGCCGCCTGCCAGCACGGGCAGCCAGCGGCGCCGGACTTCCTGCTCGATCGGGGTCATGCGTGTCTCCGGATGAAGGCGCGCGGCGAAACGGCCGCGCTCGATCCGATTAGACGAGCGGGGCGGCCGTCGCTCAAGCGATCATTCGGTCAGGTTGGCATGCGCAACGGGAATGTGAAGGGGCGATGGCGGTTGCCGGTGGTCACGCGCATCCGCACCGCCGGCTCAGGCCGACGTCGTATCGTGCGCATGCATCGCCGCATCGCATTCGGCTGCTTCGGCGAGCATCCAGTCGCGCACGTCGGCGACTTCGCGGCGCGGGGCCGGATCGTGCTGGAACAGCCAGTAGCCGTACGTCTGCGACAGCGTCTGCGTGTGCGGCCCGAGCACCGCGAGCCGGCCGTCGGCGAGCATCGGCGCGACGAGCGCGAGCCGGCCGAGCGCGATGCCCTGGCCCGCGATCGCGGCCTGGATCACCTGGTCGTACTGGTTGAAGCGCAGCACGCCTTTCGGGCGCGCGTCGCCGAGCCCGGCCGCGTGCAGGTGCGCGTGCCACTGTAGCTGCGGTTGCGGTGGCCCGTCGAATTCGAGCAGCACGTGATCGGCGAGCGCGGCCGCGTTCGTGACCGGTCGCGCGGCGAGCGCGGGGTGCGCGACCGGCACGACGACCTCGTCGAACAGGCGCAGCGCGCCGGCCGGCGCCCGCTCGCGCGGGCAGTAGCGGATGCCGAGGTCGATGCCTTCGGCGCGCAAATCGAGTACCTTGTCGTTCGCGGCGACGCGCAGGTCGATCCCGGGCAGCCGCGCCTGCAGCCGTCCGAGCCGCGGCAGCAGCCACAGCGCGGTCACGCCGATGCTGGCGGTGATCGTCACGGGCTGGCGCTCGCGCGCCGCGGCGAGCGACGCGACGGTGTCCTGCAGGCCGAGCAGCGCCGCATCAGCGACGCGGAACAGCCGTTCGCCTTCCGGCGTGAATGAAATCTTCCGGTAGCCGCGCTGCAGCAACGTCACGCCGAGATGCGCTTCGAGCGCATGGACCTGGCGGCTGACCGCGGACTGCGTGACGCACAGATCCTGCGCGGCGAGCGTGATGCTCATGCGGCGGCCGACGGCGACGAAACCGCGGACGAGGTCGAGCGACGGGAGACGGACGAGTGGCGTTGACATGCGCGTGACTCATGCGAACGGAGCAGCAAGATTGGTTGAGAACGCGGCACGCGTCAAGTTCAATGGAGGCTGGGTGATCGCGGAGGACGGGGCGAGTAGGCGCTGAAGCGCTAACCCCGACCGACAGCGATGCATGGGGTCCAAGTAAGCGCTAAAGCGCCAACTCGGACCGACAGCGATGCATGGGACCCCAGTAAGCGCTAAAGCGCTAACTGGGGATCGACAGGAGACACGATGACGATTTCGAACGAGGAAAGCGACGCGGCGCAGGCCAGTCGCGCGGCGGGCGCGTTGCCGCCCGAGCCCGTGACGCTGCGCGCAGCCGACGGCTACGAACTGCGCGGCCATGTCTGGCGCCATCGCGGCGGCGGCGCCGTGCGGCCCGTGACGGTCGTCAATTGCGCGACGTCGGTGCGCTGCGACTACTACTTTCGTTTCGCGGCCTGGCTGTTCGCGCAGGGGCGCGACGTGCTCGTCTACGACTATCGCGGCATCGGCGGGTCGCGTCCGGCGCGGCTTGCGAAGCTCAGCGCGAACTGGCTCGACTGGGGGCGGCTCGATTGCGAGGCCGCGCTGCACTACGCGCGCGACGCGTTTCCGGGCCAGCCGCTCGATGTGGTCGCGCACAGCATCGGCGGCTGTGTGCTCGGCCTCGCCGCATCGAACGTGCACGTGCGGCATGCGGTGACCGTCGGCGCGCAGTACGCGTACTGGCGCGACTATCTGCCGGCCGAGCGGCGCCGCATGTGGTGGAAGTGGCATGTCGCGATGCCGGCGCTCGCGGCGGTGTTCGGCTACTTGCCCGCGAAGCGGCTCGGCTGGATGGAGGACACGCCGCGCGGTATCGCGCTGTCGTGGGCGCGGTCGCAGCCGCGTTTCGAGGAGGGCTACGTCGGTCGCGTGCTGGACGACAGCGGCGCGAGCCGCGCCGCGTTGCCGGCGCGCTTCGCGGGGCTGTCGGCGCCGATGCTCGCGGTCGGCATCGACGACGACGCGTTCGGCACGGTCGACGCGATCGAGCGGCTGGTCGGCTACTACACGGGCAGCAACGTCACGCATCTGCGGATCGCGCCGGCCGACATCGGCGTCGACGCGATCGGTCATTTTGCGTTTTTTCCACAGCCGCTTCACCGACACGTTGTGGCCCGTCGCGCTGTACTGGCTGCAACACGGCGTGCTGCCGGCCGATGCGCCGGGCGTCGTGCACGCGCTGCATCCGGCGTCGCGCGGGCGGGTGACGGGGAGCGGCGTGCCGGGCATCGCCGCGAACGGGTGATCCAGCGTATGCGAGCATGACGCGCAGCCTCGTTCGTGTCACGAGCCTGCCGCAGCCGCCGGCCGCCGGTCGGCGCGATCGATTACCATCGGACGTTTCGTTCCAGAACACAGGCTGCCGCGCGCCGATGTCCATTCCGTCCGATTCCGCTTCTCCCGTTGAAACGCCGCACGCATGGCGCGTGCATGTACTCGACGTGCCGCCCGCCGCGGCACGGGCCGGCGTGCGGATCGCGCGCGTCGATTTCGACTGGCGCGTGCCGCTCGTGTCGCCCGCGTACGCGGCGCTGAACGACGACGAGCGCGCACGCGCCGCGCGCTTCCTGCGGCACGAGGATGCGGTACGCAGCGCCGCGACGCGCGCCGCGCTGCGCGACGTGCTCGGCGCGACGCTCGGCATCGCGCCGCACGCGGTCGAGATCGTCGTCGACGCGGCGGGGCGGCCGTCGCTGGCCCCTGCGCATCGTGCGTCGCTCGACTTCAACGTGTCGCACGCGGGCGATCATGCATTGATCGCGTGGGCGCCGGCGGGCCGCGTCGGCGTCGATATCGAGGGCTGCAACCGCGCGGCCGACTGGCGCGCGCTGACACGCGAAGTGTGCGCGCCCACCGAGGTCGCGTATCTCGACGGCCTGCCGCCCGGCGCGCGCGAGCGCGAATTCATGCGGGTATGGTCCGCGAAGGAGGCGCTGCTCAAGGCGCTCGGCACCGGCATCGTCGCCGGGTTGCGCGCGTTCGCGGTCGTGCCGCCGCGCGACGCGGCGACGCCCGCGACGACGATCGTCGAGCCCACCGCGCCTGCCGCCGGCGTCGCCGCGTTCGACGCGGCATGGCTCGACGCGGCGCCCGGCTACGCGGCGTGCGTCGCGTGGACGCGCGCGTAAGCCGGGCGTGACGCGCGGCGCTTATTCGAGCGGCGCGTCGTTCGGCGCCGCGTAACGCGCCTTGATCACGTCGCTCATCGGAAAGTCGAACGACAGGCCCTTCGGCGGCACCGGCTTCATGAACCATTTGTCGTACAGCGCGTTGATCTCGCCGCTTTTCATCAGCTGCGCGAGCACGCCGTCGACGAGCGCCTTGAACTGCGGATCGTCCTTGCGCAGCATGAACCCGTAGGCTTCCGACGATTGCGGCGTGCCGACGAGTTGCCAGTCGGCCGGCTTCGCGGCGAGCTGGCGCACGCCCGCGAGCAGCACGTCGTCCATCATGTACGCGGCCGCGCGGCCCGATTCGAGCGTGAGGCGTCCTTCGCCGTAGTCCTTCGCGCTGATGATCTGCATGTTCATCTTCTTTTCCTCGTTCATCTTGCGCAGCAGGCGTTCGGACGTCGTGCCCTGGTTCGTCACGACCGTCTTGCCGGCGAGATCGGGGAAGTCGCGGATGCCCGAGCTCGTGCGCGTGAGCAGGCGCGTCGTCGCGACGAAGAAGGTGGTCGAAAACGCGACCTGCGCATGGCGCGCGGCGAGGTTGGTCGTCACGCCGCATTCGAGATCGACGGTGCCGTTCTGCACGAGTGGAATGCGGTTCTGCGACGTGACCGGAATGAAGCGCACTTGCAGGTCGGGCTTGCCGGTGCGCGCCTTCACCGCGGCGATCACGCGGTCGCACAGGTCCTGCGAGAAGCCGATGACCTTGCCGCCCGCGTCGACATAGGAGAACGGCACCGACGTTTCGCGATGACCGATCGAAATCAGGTTGGATTGCCGGATCTTCTCCAGCGTGCCGGCCAGCGGCTCGGCGGCGACGGACGCGCCGCACGCGAGCGCGCATGCGGCGACGAGCAGGGGGCGGCCGACGCGGGCGGCGAATCGGGACGGGAAGGGCATGACGGTCTCCGTGGCGAGTGATGATTCGTATGTTGCCAAAAACAAAATAATTGCAACACATGTTAAGCGCGGGATCGCACCGACCGGCCTGCCGGGCCGCGCCGGCATCAGGGAAACTCCTGAGGCCGGAATATTGAAAAACGGGTTGTCTAGACAAGTTCCGATGGCTACACTTCAATCCATTCCGAACTTGTCTAGACAGGATTGCTCACATGATTACGTTGACCCCCGGCCACCTGACCCTCCCGCAACTGCGCCGGATCGCCCGCGAACCCGTGCAACTGAAGCTCGACCCGGCCAGCTTCGCGAAGATCGACGCGGGCGCGAAGGCCGTCGCCGACATCGCGGCGAAGGGCGAGCCGGCCTACGGCATCAACACGGGCTTCGGCCGTCTGGCCAGCACCCACATCCCGCACGACCAGCTCGAACTGCTGCAGAAGAACCTCGTGCTGTCGCACGCGGTCGGCGTGGGCGAGCCGATGGCGCGTTCGTCGGTGCGCCTGCTGATGGCGCTGAAGCTGTCGAGCCTCGGCCGCGGCCACTCGGGCATCCGCCGTGAAGTGATGGATGCGCTGATCACGCTGTTCAACGCCGACGTGCTGCCGCTGATCCCGGTGAAGGGCTCGGTCGGTGCATCGGGCGACCTCGCGCCGCTCGCGCACATGTCGGCCGTGCTGCTCGGCGTCGGGGAAGTGTTCATCCGCGGCGAGCGCGCGAGTGCGCTCGACGGCCTGCGCGTCGCGGGCCTCGCGCCGCTGACGCTGCAGGCGAAGGAAGGCCTCGCGCTCCTGAACGGCACGCAGGCGTCGACCGCGCTGGCGCTCGACAACATGTTCGCGATCGAGGACCTGTACCGCACCGCGCTCGTCGCCGGCGCGCTGTCGGTCGACGCGGCAGCCGGTTCGGTGAAGCCGTTCGACGCGCGCATCCACGAATTGCGCGGCCATCAAGGTCAGATCGACGCGGCCGCGTCGTACCGCGAACTGCTCGAAGGCTCGCCGATTAACCAGTCGCACCGCGACTGCGACAAGGTGCAGGACCCGTACAGCCTGCGCTGCCAGCCGCAGGTGATGGGCGCGTGCCTGGACCAGATGCGCCATGCGGCCGACGTGCTGCTGGTCGAAGCGAACGCCGTGTCGGACAACCCGCTGATCTTCCCGGACACCGGCGAAGTGCTGTCGGGCGGCAACTTCCACGCGGAGCCCGTCGCGTTCGCGGCCGACAACCTCGCGCTCGCCGCGGCGGAAATCGGCGCGCTAGCCGAGCGCCGCATCGCGCTGCTGATCGACGCGACGCTGTCGGGTCTGCCTCCGTTCCTCGTGAAGGACGGCGGCGTGAACTCCGGCTTCATGATCGCGCACGTGACGGCCGCCGCGCTGGCATCGGAAAACAAGACGCTCGCGCACCCGGCATCGGTCGACTCGCTGCCGACCTCGGCCAACCAGGAAGACCACGTGTCGATGGCGACGTTCGCCGCGCGCAAGCTCGCCGACATCGCGGACAACACCAAGCACATCCTCGCGATCGAACTGCTGGCCGCCGCGCAAGGCGTCGACCTGCGCGCGCCGTATCACACGAGCCCGAAGCTCGCGCCGGTGATGGAGACGATCCGCGGCAAGGTCGCGCACTACGAACTCGACCACTACTTCGCACCGGACATCGCGGTGATCGCGAAGCTGGTCGGCGAGCGCGCGTTCGCGAAAGTCGCGCCGTTCTCGTTCGCGTCGGAACAGTAAGCCGATGAGTGCGCCGGTCTACCAGGAGATCAAGGATTTCATCCTGGCCCGCATCCATGCCGGCGAGTGGGAGGAGGGCGATCAGGTGCCGTCCGAGAACGAGCTGGCGCGCGAGTTCAAGGTGGCGCGCATGACCGTCAACCGCGCGCTGCGCGAACTGACGGCCGAACAGGTGCTCACGCGCATGAAGGGCGCGGGCACCTACGTCGCGCGGCCGAAGTACGAGTCGACGCTGGTGGCGATCCGCAGTATCTCCGAGGAAGTCGGCGCGCGCGGGCATGCGTACCGCGCGAGCGTGCTCGGGCTCGACACGATCCGCGCCGACGAGGCCCTCGCCGACGAGATGCAGGTGGCCGTGCGCACGAAGCTGTTTCATTCGCAGGTGCTGCACTTCGAGAACGACGAGCCGGTGCAGCTCGAAGAACGGTGGGTGAATCCGGCGGTCGCGCCGGATTACGCCGAGCAGGACTTCACGAACACGACGCCGAACCAGTACCTGATGCGCGCGGCGCCGCTGCAGCGCGTCGAGTACCGGATCGAAGCGGCGGCCCCGGCGCCGGAGCGGCGCGAGCAGCTGCGGATGGACGGCGTCGAGCCGTGTCTGGTTTTACATCGGCGCACCTGGTCGCAGGGCGTCGTCGCCTCGGTGGCGAATCTGTGGCATCCCGGCAGCCGTTATCGCTTCACCGGGCATTTCTGATTCCTATTTGATCTTCAATTTCCTTCGGGAGCAGTCGTCATGAACCATCCGAAACACATCGATCCCCGTCTCGATCCGACGCGCACGATCCGCGCGCCGCGCGGCAGCGAAAAGACCTGCAAGACCTGGCTGGCCGAAGCGGCCTACCGGATGATCCAGAACAACCTCGACCCGGAAGTCGCCGAGCATCCGCATGCGCTCGTCGTGTACGGCGGTATCGGCCGTGCGGCGCGTAACTGGGAATGCTACGACCAGATCCTCGCGTCGCTGAAGGATCTCGAGGAAAACGAAACGCTGCTGATCCAGTCGGGCAAGCCGGTCGGCGTGTTCCGCACGCACAAGGATGCGCCGCGCGTGCTGCTCGCGAACTCGAACCTGGTGCCGCACTGGGCGAACTGGGATCACTTCCACGAGCTCGACCGCAAGGGCCTGATGATGTACGGCCAGATGACGGCCGGCAGCTGGATCTACATCGGCAGCCAGGGCATCGTGCAGGGCACCTACGAAACCTTCTTCTCCGTCGCGAACCAGCACTTCAACGGCGATCCGTCGGGCCGCTGGATCCTGACGGGCGGCCTGGGCGGGATGGGCGGCGCGCAGCCGCTGGCCGCGACGATGGCCGGCTTCTCGATGATCGCGGTCGAATGCGACGAGACGCGCATCGACTTCCGCCTGAAGACGCGCTACGTCGACAAGAAGGCGACGACGCTCGACGAAGCGCTCGGCATGATCGAGGAAGCGAAGCGCACCGGCAAGCCGGTGTCGATCGGCCTGCTCGGCAACGCGGCCGACGTGTTCGCGGAACTCGTCACGCGCGGCATCACGCCGGACTGCGTGACCGACCAGACGAGCGCGCACGACCCGATCAACGGCTACCTGCCGCAAGGCTGGACCGTCGCGCAATGGCGCGAAGCGCAGAAGGTCGACCCGCAGAGCATCGTGAAGGTCGCGAAGCAGTCGATGGCCGTCCAGGTGCGTGCGATGCTCGCGCTGCAGGAACGCGGCGCGGCGACGCTCGACTACGGCAACAACATCCGCCAGATGGCGCTGGAAATGGGCGTCGAGAACGCGTTCGACTTCCCGGGCTTCGTGCCGGCGTACATCCGCCCGCTGTTCTGCGAAGGCAAGGGCCCGTTCCGCTGGGTCGCGCTGTCCGGCGATCCGGAAGACATCTACAAGACCGACCAGAAGGTGAAGGAGCTGATCCCCGACGATCCGCACCTGCACAACTGGCTCGACATGGCGCGTGAGCGTATCGCGTTCCAGGGCCTGCCGGCGCGGATCTGCTGGGTCGGCGTGAAGGATCGCTATCGCCTCGGCCAGGCGTTCAACGAGATGGTGAAGAACGGCGAACTGAAGGCGCCGATCGTGATCGGTCGCGATCACCTCGATACGGGTTCGGTCGCGAGCCCGAACCGCGAGACGGAATCGATGAAGGACGGTTCGGACGCCGTGAGCGACTGGCCGCTGCTGAACGCGCTGCTGAACACCGCGGGCGGCGCATCGTGGGTGTCGCTGCACCATGGCGGCGGCGTCGGCATGGGCTTCTCGCAGCACTCGGGCGTCGTGATCGTCGCCGACGGCACGGCTGACGCGCACGAGCGTCTCGGTCGCGTGCTGCTGAACGATCCGGCCACGGGCGTGATGCGCCATGCGGATGCCGGCTACGAACTCGCGCAGCAGACGGCCCGCGAAGCCGGCCTGAAGCTGCCGATGCTCGGCCGCTGAGCATGACGGCGCTCGACCACGCGCCGGGGAATGCGACGCTGGCCGTCGCGCTGATCCGCGCGGCGGATCTCGTCGCGTCGCCGTGGAAGAACGGTGGCGGCGTGACGCGTGAAATCGGCGCGTTCCCGCCCGGCGCGGCGCTCGATACGTTCGCGTGGCGCGTGAGCGTCGCCGACGTGGGCACGGCCGGGCCGTTCTCGCGTTTCGACGGCATCGACCGCACGCTCGTGCTGCTGTCCGGCGCGGGCATGACGCTGGCCGAGGAGGGCGGCACGCGCCACGTGCTCGATGCGCCGCTCGCCCGCGCGGATTTCGCGGGCGAGACGGCGATCGACGCGACGCTGCACGACGGCGCGACGCGCGACTTCAACCTGATGACGCGCCGTTCGGCCGCGCGTGGCGCACTCGACGTGTGGCGCGCGGGCGTGCACCGCGTCGCGCCGGCCGATACCGTGCTGCTGTTTTGCGCGGCCGGTGCGGTGAGCGTCGACCTCGACGGCACGCACTACGCGCTGGAAGACATGGACACGTTGCGGCTCGACGGGCCGCGGCGTGCGTTTGACGTCGTCGTGAGCGGAGGCGGCGCACTGCTGGCCGTCTCGCTTGCCGTCGGCGAACGAGACTGAACGCATGAAACCGACTGTCTGGCATCACCTGAGGCTGTGTCCGCACGGCCATCCCGACGAGACGATCGACGACGCGGCGATCGCCGTCGACGAAACCGGCACGATCGCGTGGCTCGGCGCGTTGTCCGCGCTGCCGCACGGTTACGCGCACTGGCAGCGCGAGGACCTGCACGGCGCGTGGGTGACGCCGGGCCTCGTCGATTGCCATACGCACCTCGTGTACGGCGGCACGCGCGCCGACGAATTCGCGCAACGCCTCGCGGGCGTCAGCTACGAGGAAATCGCGCGGCAGGGCGGCGGGATCGTGTCGACGGTGCGCGCGACGCGCGCGGCCGACGAGACGACGCTGTTCGTGCAGGCCGCCGCGCGCCTGCAGCCGCTGCTCGCCGAAGGCGTGACCGCGATCGAGATCAAGTCGGGCTACGGGCTCGACCTCGCGAGCGAGCGCAAGATGCTGCGCGTCGCGCGCCAGCTCGGCGAGCGCTTCCCGGTCACCGTCCATACGACCTTCCTCGGCGCGCATGCGCTGCCGCCGGAATACGCCGGCCGCGCGGACGAATACATCGACGAAGTGTGCGACCGCATGCTGCCGACGCTGGCCGACGAAGGGCTCGTCGACGCGGTCGACGTGTTCTGCGAACGCATCGGCTTTTCGCTCGCGCAGACCGAGCGCGTGTTCGAGGCCGCGACGCGGCGCGGGCTGCCGGTGAAGCTGCATGCGGAGCAACTGTCGAATGCGGGCGGGACGGCGCTCGCCGCGCGTTACCGCGCGCTGTCCGCCGACCATCTGGAATTTCTCGACGAAGCGGGCATCGAGGCAATGAAGGCGGCCGGTACGGTAGCCGTGCTGCTGCCCGGTGCGTACTACTTCATCCGCGAAACGCAGCTGCCGCCGATCGAGCTGCTGCGCAAGCACGGCGTGCCGATCGCGCTCGCGACCGATCACAACCCCGGCACGTCGCCGCTCGAATCGTTGCTGCTGACGCTGAACATGGGCTGCACGCTGTTCCGCATGACGGTGCCCGAGGTGCTGCAGGGCGTCACGCGCCATGCGGCCGCGGCGCTGGGCCGCGCGGATCGCCACGGCGCGCTCGAGGTCGGTCGCCAGGCCGATTTCGCCGTGTGGTCGGTCGGCTCGCTGGCCGAGCTGGCGTACTGGATCGGCCGGCCGCTGTGCGAGCAGGTCGTACGCGGCGGCACGACCGTGTTTCGCCGGATGAACGGATAAGTTTGACGACGGACCGGGCTCGGTACGTGACGTACCGAGCCCGGCCGACGCTTTGCAGGGGACCGGAGCCGGTGCGCAACGGGCGCACTCCGGTCGATCGCCGCAAGGCTGGCGCTGGCGCGACGCGCTCGCGCCTGCCGGCTGCGGCACCGGGCCGGACGGGATTGCTCAAGCGCTCGATCCGGTCGATGAGGACACGCAATGACCGACACCCTGTTGTTCGCGGACCATGCCTATCTGCCCGAGGGCTGGCGCCGCAACGTGCTGCTGCGCTGGGACGCCGCCGGCACGCTGACCGACGTGACACCCGACACCGATGCGCCGGCAGGCGTCGCGCGCGCGGCCGGGCCGGTGCTGCCCGGCATGCCGAACCTGCATTCGCACGCGTTTCAGCGCGCGATGGCGGGGCTCACCGAATACCGCGCGAATCCCGCCGACAGCTTCTGGAGCTGGCGCGACCTGATGTACCGCTTCGCGCTGAAGATCACGCCCGACGCGCTCGCGGCGATCGCGCGCTGGCTGTATGTCGAGATGCTCAAGTGCGGCTACACGTCGGTGTGCGAATTCCATTACGTGCATCACGCGCAGGACGGCTCGCGCTATCCGCAGATCGCGGAGCTCGGCACGCGCGTGATCCACGCCGCGCGCGCGGCCGGCATCGGCATCACGATGCTGCCGGTGTCGTACCAGTTCGCCGGCTTCGGCGACAAGCCGCCGCGCGACGACCAGCGCCGCTTCATCAACACGCCCGACGGCGTGCTCGAACTGCTCGACGCGATGCGTCGCGTGGCGCCGGAACATGGCGGGCTGCGCTATGGCGTCGCGCCGCACTCGCTGCGCGCGGTGTCCGAGAACGGGCTGCGTGTGCTGCTCGAAGGGTTGCCCGGCGATGCACCGGTGCATATCCACATCGCCGAGCAGACGGCTGAAGTCGACGACTGCGTGCGCGCCTACGGCGCACGCCCCGTGCAATGGCTGCTTGATCGCTTCGACGTCGATGCGCGCTGGTGCCTCGTGCATGCGACGCACGTCGACGCGGCCGAGACGGCGGCGCTCGCGAAGCGTCGCGCGGTCGCGGGCCTGTGCCTGACGACCGAAGCGAACCTCGGCGACGGCGTGTTCCCGGCCGTCGACTATCTCGCGCAGGGCGGCGTGATCGGCATCGGCTCGGACAGCCACGCGTCGGTCGACTGGCGCTCGGAGCTGCGCCTGCTCGAATACGGGCAGCGGCTCGTGCACCGCGCGCGCAACGTGCTGGCGAGCGACACGCAGGCGCACGTCGCCGATCGCCTGTTCGATGCGTCGCTCGCGGGCGGCGCGCAGGCGAGCGGGCGGCGCATCGGTGCGCTACGCGCAGGCTGCCGCGCTGACTGGCTCGTGCTCGATCCCGATCATCCGGCGATCGCCGAACACGACAGCGCCGCATGGCTGTCGGGCATCGTGTTCGCCGAGCACGGCGAGACGCCGGTGCTCGACGTCTACACGGGCGGCGAGCGCGTCGTGAGCGGCCGCCGCCATCGCGACGAAGCCGCCGCGTATGCCGACTACCGCGCCGCGCTGGCGCAACTGCTGCGCTGAACGCGCGGCAACCGGCGCACGCGTCATGCGTGCGCCGGCCGACTCTTACGGTGAGGCGACATGACTGAACAACCGGCTGTATTCACGCTGAAGCAGGGCACGCTGCCGCTGCTGATCTCGATTCCGCACGCAGGCACGCACATTCCCGACGACATCGCCGCGACGATGACGCCCGACGCGCGCTTCGTCGACGATTGCGACTGGCATCTCGAGCGGCTGTACGGCTTCGCGGCCGATCTCGGCGCATCGATCCTCGTGCCGTCGCATGCGCGTTACGTCGTCGACCTGAACCGTCCGCCCGACAACGAGAACTTGTATCCGGGGCAGGACACGACGGGGCTCGTGCCGGTCGATACGTTCGACAAGGCGCCGCTGTATCCGGCCAACGCGCTGCCCGGCAACGACGAGATCATGCGTCGCCGCGATCGCTACTGGCTGCCGTATCACGACGCGCTGCAACGCGAGATCGCGCGCCTGAAAGGCGAACACGGTCGCGTGCTCGTATGGGAAGCGCATTCGATCCGCTCGCACGTGCCGCGTTTCTTCGACGGCCGCCTGCCGGACTTCAACTTCGGCACGTCGAGCGGCGCGAGTGCGGCGCCCGGTCTCGCGGAAGCGCTGGCCGCGCGCGTGCTCGCACACGGCGGCTATACGGCCGTCGCGAACGGGCGTTTCAAGGGCGGCTACATCACGCGTCACTATGGCGTGCCCGAGACCGGCGTCGAGGCCGTCCAGCTCGAACTGTCGCAGATCACCTACATGGAAGAGACGCGTCCGTACGCATACGACGAAGCGCGTGCAGCGCGGATCGTGCCGCTGCTGCAGACGCTCGTCGAAACCGCGCTCGCGCATCGTTGAACGCGGGCTGCCTCCATGCGGCAGCGCGGTGGGGCAGTGCGCTCCGCCCCGTCGGCACATAGCAGGCAAGCCGACGCAATGCACAAAACGGCATCGATCCGGCGCGATCGATGCCGTTTTTTTGTCTGACCGATGTCGTCATCGACCCCTGAAAATTTGACGCAATTTTTAAGTGATATAAGCTGAATGTCAGGAAGTCGTCACGCGCGCGCCGGCGGCGAGGCCATCGACGATGGCCGGACTGCGCCGGAATGCGCTGCGAGACATCTTGCTGACGTGTCGCCACGCGGCATTGCGACACGTGTCCTGCCTCCATCAGTCAGTCGAGTACGATCGTGAAAGCCGCCAGCCCTTCGATACGCCGGACGCGAAGTCCGTCGGCGGGCGCGCCGCCTCAGGCCGGGCCGAACCGGCATGCTGATCGCGGCACGCGCGCCGCCCCGTTACGCGAGCCTCGCTTCTTCGCCATTTCCCATTGCGGCCCGCGCCGCTTCAATCTCGTGACCGCGCACCTGTGCAGCGCGGTGCAGTGCGACGGCAGCGCATCGTTGTTGCCCTAGCGCCCCTTTCCGCTTCCGTCCGGGGCCGTACCGCCGGTTGCCGCGGCATTCGCGCGGCAGGATCGCGCCTGCGCCGGCGTTGGCGCTGCGCGATTGTCCGCGTGTGCGGCGTACCCGCGAACCTGCATCGTTGCGCGCGCGAGCGTGTCGCGCGCCATCACCGGAGAGACGCCG
>NZ_BCPP01000061.1:0-13672 GCF_016586125.1 Burkholderia sp. E168m23 | reverse complement strand
CCTTTCGCGAGCGTCGCGTAGAGGATCGTCGCGTTCGGGTTCGCGAGCAGCAGGCCGGTCGGGTTGCCTGCGGCATCGCGCAGGATCGTGCCGCCCGGTGGCTCGGGCGTGTCCTTCGTATAACCGACCACCCGCAGCGCGGCCGCGTTCAGCAGCGCGCGATCGTACAGGTGCAGGATGAACACCGGCGTATCAGGCGCGACTGCGTTCAGTTCTTCGATCGTCGGCAGCCGTTTCTCCACGAACTGATGTTCGGTGAAGCCGCCGACCACGCGCACCCACTGCGGCGCCGGCGTGATCGCGACCTGCTGCTTGAGCATCTCCATCGCGAGCGCAAGCGACGGCACGCCGTCCCAGCGCAGCTCCATGTTGTAGTTCAGTCCACCACGAATCACGTGGCAGTGGTTGTCGATCAGACCCGGCAGCACGCCGCGGCCGCCGAGATCGACGACCTTCGTCGCGCGGCCCGCGAGCGGCATCACGTCGGCTTCGCTGCCAACGGCGACGAAGCGTCCGGCGGCAATCGCGACCGCCGTCGCGACAGGGTTCGCGCGATCGAGCGTCGTGAATCGTCCGTTATGCAGGATCAGATCCGGTTGGGTCACGGTTGCGGTCATATGCATCACCTCTTGTTGATCAGAAGCCAAAGAGTTGTTTCACGGGGGGTAAGGCTTGCGCGCCGATCAGCATGCCGAGCAACCCGACCAGCGCAATCAGCGGCGGTGCGGGAGAGCGAACCTTGATGGCGCTGTAAATCACACCGATCAGCACACCCGCGCCAAGGGAAACCAGATAGGGTTCCATGCAATAAATCTCCCGGACAATTTCAAATGCAGGGGGCTGTGTTTCGGCCCGCATGCCGCGGGCAACATTCGTGTTTCGTCACGTCCGCCGCCCGCGGCAAGGGAGCCCATGCGACGCGTTCACCTCGAACCCGCCGCACCGGCATCGGCGGTTGCCCGTCGTCCGCGCTTACTTCGCCG
Organism: Burkholderia sp. E168m23; assembly: GCF_016586125.1. Lineage (NCBI taxonomy): Bacteria > Pseudomonadati > Pseudomonadota > Betaproteobacteria > Burkholderiales > Burkholderiaceae > Burkholderia > Burkholderia sp. E168m23. Next base: position 12,689 of record NZ_BCPP01000061.1, on the reverse strand, counting down.
GCACGGGCGCAATCGACTCGTGCGGCGTCGCGGTGCGCTGCGGGGCCTTGTGGAGCATCGTGTACGCGTAGTCCACGCCCATCCCGTAGGCGCCCGAATGCTCCTTCGCGATCGCCATCACCGCGTCATACGTCTCGCGGCGTGCCCAGTCGCGTTGCCATTCGAGCAGGACCTGCTGCCACGTGACCGGCACGACGCCGGCCTGCACCATGCGCTGCATCGCGATGTCGTGCGCGGCCTGCGTCGTGCCGCCCGATGCGTCGGAAACCATGTAGATTTCGTAGTCGCCTTCGAGCATCGCGCAGAGCGCGAACGTCGTATTGCAGACTTCGGTCCACAGGCCCGACACGACCACCTTCTTGCGGCCGTTCGCGGCGAGCGCGTCGCGCACCTTCTGGTCGTCCCACGAGTTCATCGACGTGCGTTCGAGCGTCTTCTGGTTCGGGAACACGTCGAGCAGCTCGGGATAGGTGTGGCCCGAGAAGCTCTCGCTTTCGACCGTCGTGATCGTGGTGGGGATGTTGAAGACCTTCGCGGCCTTCGCGAGCCCGACGACGTTGTTCTTCAGCGTCTGCCGATCGATCGACTGCACGCCGAACGCCATCTGCGGCTGCTGGTCAATGAAGATCAGCTGGCTGTTGTGCGGAGTAAGTACTTCAAGCTTCGGATTGCTCATGGTGGTGATGTCCTTTGACGCGGAGAAAAATGAGGCTTGCCTGGCCGACGCATCCGCGAGGCATCCAATGCGCCATGTCGGAAGCGTCGGCAGTCGGCCTGCGTCATTCAATACGCGAAATTTCGACCGCACCAGTTAATTGTTCTGATTCTCGTCACGCCCTGAATTCAGACTGAAAAGATCTGAATTTCATTGAATCGGCTCACGACGAACGCGCAGACCTGATAGGCTGGCCCAAGACTTTCGGATCGACGCCAGACCGGTACTTGTCCATATTTTTAACGGCCGTCATTCCATTCCAGACCCATGAAACCGTACATTGCTTCGCTTCTCGCCGGCATCCTCGCCGGCGTCGTCTACGCGCTGATCGGCGTCCAATCGCCGGCGCCGCCCGCCATCGCCCTGGTCGGCCTGCTCGGCATTCTGGCCGGCGAACAGATTCTTCCCGTGGTGCGACGGATGTTCGACGGCATCCGGCTGGGAACCGCATGGCGCGATGCGAAGTGCAGCCAGCACATGTTCGGCGCGCTGCCCGGCGCACACGCCGATGCTGCCGCGAAGCACCGCGAATCGACACCGACGTGACAGGCGGACGTCGAGCGAACGCGGCGGCGGCCCCGGCCGTCGGCGCACATGCGTGCGTGCCTCGGTACGTCGGATGACGAACCGTTGTGAACAGTATTGGATTGAGTGTCGCTCGACGGCGCGATACCGCCTGATGCCCTTGTCGTAGCGAAACTCGTCATGAAACTGTCTTTCGAAGCACTCGAGGCACTGGACGCGATCGACCGCACCGGTACGTTTGCCGACGCGGCGGAGTTGGTGCACCGCGTGCCGTCCGCACTGACCTATCTCGTACAAAAGCTCGAGAGCGATCTCGACGTCGCGTTGTTCGATCGCAGCGGGCGTCGGGCGAAGCTCACGCGCGCGGGCCGCGTCGTCGTCGAGGAAGGCCGTCGTCTGCTTCATGCCGCCGAACAGCTTGAACGGAAAGCGCAGCGCGCGCAGCAAGGTTGGGAAACCGAAGTTCGCGTCTGCATCGCCGAGATACTACCCTTCGACCTGATGTGGCCATACGTCCACGCGTTCTACGCACTTGACATGGACACGCGACTGCGACTCTCCACCGAAGTGCTCGGCGGCACCTGGGATGCGCTGATCTCGCGGCGGGCCGATCTGATCGTCGGCGCGGCGGGCGAGCCGCCGGAACTGCCGGACATCGTGGCGCAGCCAATCGGCACGCTCCGGCACGTATTCGCGGTCGCTCCGACCCATCCGCTCGCTGCACTGCCCGAACCGCTGTCGATGGCGTCGATCGTCGAGTATCGCGGCGCGGTGATCTCCGACACGTCCCGCGAGCTTCAGCCGCAGTCGGTCGCGGTTGATGCTGGCCAACCGTATCTCGCGGTGCCGACGCTCGCGGCGAAACTGGCCGCGCAATGCGAAGGACTCGCGGTAGGCACGCTCCCGGACTGCATCGCGGCGCCCGCGATCGCGCAAGGCAGGCTTGTCGCGCGGGAAGTCACCGGCATGCGCGACACGACCCATTGCTATATCGCGTGGCGCACCGACGAAGCCGGGCGCGCGCTCCGCTGGTGGGTCGAACAGCTCGGACACCCGGACCTCGTCGACCGGTTCACCACGCCCGCGTGACGCTGCGCTTTCTGCGAACGGTCGAGCGGTCTCGCGCTGACCGACCTGCATCGAGCCGTTCTCGAAATCGGCGTTAAAGGAAATGAAGAAGCGCAGCGCGGCTTCGCCGCCGCCCCGGTCGCGCACGCAGCCGACGCCGCGTGCGGAATCGGCGTTCAGCGCGACGCGGACGGCTCGCCGGTCCGGCCAGAGCGCCAGGTGAGGAAACCGAGCGCCGCGAGCGGCAGCGCCAGTGCCCAGAATCCGGCGTACACGTAGGCGCTCGCCCCGGCGCCCGCGCCGAGCGCGAACCCGACCACCGGCGGCAACGTGCGTCGCAGCCGCGCGCGTGCGGCTTCCCGTTCGGCCGGCGCGGCGATCGGCACCAGCCAGTCGAATGCATCGATGACCGCCTGCGTGACGTTTCCGGTCATCACGGTGTTCGCGACGACGGTGCGCGCGGTCAACCGGCCGTGCGCGTTCTGCACGCCCATTGCCGCCGCGCCCAGCAGCCCGCAGACGATCGTCGCGGGCGCATCGGCGCTGCCGATCGGCGACGCCGCGACGCCCGCGAGCATGAATCCGGCCAGCAGGATCGTCTGCAGTGCGTACAGCGAGCGCGCCCGCACGCCATGCCCGCGCACGCGCATCCGGTGATCGAGCACGCGGGCGGCGACGATGCCCGCGATAAATGCCGGAAACGCGAGCCACTTGATCATGAGACCCTGGCCGACCCCGGCGAGGCCCGAGCCGATCAGGATGAAGTTGCCGGTGACGTGCGCGGTAAAGAGCCCGAACAGCGCGACGAAGCCGAGCGTGTCGACGTAGCCGGCGATCGATGCGAGGAACACATCCTCGCCCCGCAGGCGATCGGGGGCCGCCGCGCCCGCTGCCGTTACTTGCGCGGGCTGCATGTCGTGGCTTCCGCGGTTGTGTCGATGGTGTGCGCATCGCGAACCTGCGCGGCGAGCGCACGCGACGGCGCCGGCACGAGCGGGATCGCATGCTTGCGGACAACGATGCCGAACAGGCGCGCCAGCGCGGTCAGCGGCGGCGCAGGCGACTGCACGCGCACGAGGGGGTGCAGGAGGCCGACTGCGATGCGGGCTCCCGGCGAGATCAGGTAAGGCATGGTCCGTTCCGGTTGTGCCGCCGGCCGGGCCGGCCGAAAGGCTTCGGCCTCGTGCGGCGGCTCGGGAACAAGACTACGGAAGGCGGCCCTGAAAGTCATGGCGGCGAACTGAATCGTTCTGAACGTGCGGTGCGGCGCGGTGACGCATGCGCGCGACGACCGCCGACGAGCCGGCAGCCGTGCCGCCGCCTCGCATCGGAATTCAGAACGATTCAGCCACGACGTGCGTCGCGTGGCCTATGCTCGGACAGCATCGGACGCGAGCCGTATCGCGCACCGTCCGCATCGAACCAGGATTCCCACATGACGACCGACACGCTCGCACTCACCCATCACACCATTACGGCGAACGGCATCCGCCAGCACGTCATCGATGCCGGCGCGGGGCCCGTCGTCGTGCTGCTGCACGGCTTCCCCGAAACCAGTTTTGCATGGCGCTTCCAGATTCCGGTGCTCGCGCGGCACTATCGCGTGATCGTGCCCGACCTGCGCGGCTACGGCGAAACCGACAAGCCCGCGGCCGGCTACGACAAGCGCAACATGGCGCGCGATCTCGCCGCGCTGCTCGATGCGCTCGGCATCGAGCGCATCGCGCTCGTCGGGCACGATCGCGGCGCACGCGTCGCGACGCGTTTCGCGAAGGACTTCCCCGAACGCGTCGAGCGGCTCGTCGTGATGGACAACGTGCCGACGCGCATCGTCGCGCAGAACATGACCGCGCAAACGGCGCGCGCGTACTGGTTCTTCCTGTTCCATCAGGTGCCCGACCTGCCGGAGGCGCTGATCGCCGGCAAGGAAGCCGAATGGCTCAGCTACTTTTTCGCCGACTGGTGCTACAACCCGCACGCGATCTCGGGCGATGCGTTCGACACGTACGTGCGTGCGTACCGACGCCCGGGGGCCGTGCGCGGCGCGCTGGCCGACTATCGCGCGAACGCGGAAGACGTGCAGCAGGACCTCGTCGATGCGGACGTCAGGATCGCGTGCCCGACCATGGCGATCTGGGGCGAGGATTTCTACGCGGTGGGCAAGATGTTCGACATGAAGGCCGTATGGGAAGGCATGGCGACCCACTTGCGTGCCGAGCCGATCGCGCAGTGCGGGCATCTGCCGCACGAGGAGCAGCCCGAGCGCGTGAACGCGCTGCTGGTCGATTTCCTGCGCGGCTGGGCCGGCTGACGCCACGCGCGCCGCACACGGCATCATCGGGGAACATCGAATGGAACACGGATCGCGCCGCAAGGCCGTCATCGCCGGCGGATCGGTCGGCGGGCTGTTCGCGGCGACCGCGCTGCGCGCGGCCGGCTGGGACGTCCGCGTCTTCGAGCAATCGCCGCACGCACTCGACAGCCGCGGCGGCGGCATCGTGCTGCAACCGCCGATCGAGCGCGCGTTCGCGTTCGGCGGTGTGCCGCTGCCGCGCGAGACCGGCGTCGATTCGATCGACCGGATCTACGTCGATGCGCACGACCGGATCGTGCAGCGCTTCGCGATGCCGCAGACGCAGACGGGCTGGAACGTGATCTACACGGCGCTCAAGCGTGCGCTGCCCGCCGGCGTCATCCACGCGGGCGACGCGTTCGAGCGGTTCGAACCGGACGGCGAGCGGATCGTCGCGCACTTCGCGAGCGGCCGCGCCGAGACGGCCGACCTGCTGATCGGCGCGGACGGCGGCCGCTCGACCGTGCGCGCGCAATTGCTGCCGGACGTGCGGCCGACGTATGCGGGCTATGTCGCGTGGCGCGGGCTCGTCGACGAACACACGCTGCCCGAGCAGGTGCTGGTTCTGCTGCGCGAACGCTTCACGTTCCAGCAAGGCGACCGGCACCTGTTCCTGACCTATCTGGTGCCCGGCGCCGACGGCACGATCGAACCGGGCAAACGGCGCGTGAACTGGGTGTGGTACCGGCGTCTCGCATCCGACCGGATGCCGTCGCTGTTCGTTACGCGCGACGGCACGCAGCGCGACGGGTCGCTGCCGCCCGGTGCGATGCGCGACGACCACCGCGCGGAACTCGTCGACGCCGCCGACCGGATGCTCGCGCCGACGCTCGCCGCGCTCGTCGATGCAACCACCGCGCCGTTCGCGCAGGCGATCCTCGATCTCGCGGTCGAGCGGATGGCTGTCGGGCGCGCGGTGCTGCTCGGCGATGCCGCATGCATGGTGCGCCCGCACACGGCGGCGGGCGTCGCGAAAGCGGCGGACGACGCGGTCGGCCTCGCCGAAGCCGTGCGCGACGTCGCACGCGGCGCCGCGTTCGATGCCGCGCTGGCCGGCTGGGACGCCCGTCAGCGCACCGCCAGCGCAGCGATCGCCGCGCGCGGGATCGCGCTCGGCGCGCGGCTGATGGGCGCGTCGTGAGCGTGCGCCGGCCGGGTGTCGACTGTATGGCGGTGCGGGTCGAATTCGGGATTCAGCGCGTGCAGCACGCTGGCGCGCCCACCGTCGTCATCGGGCAGTAGCGGCTGCCCGCGCGCGAAAGCCGGGGCCGCGGCCGCCGCGAGCCACGCGGCGATCGCCAGCCCGGCCACGCATGTCGATACGGCGCCCCGCTTCATTGCGCGCTCGCGGTCGACACGGTGGCCGACGACGTCGCGGCCATTGCCGTGGGCCGGTCGCCATGCGCGATCGCATACAGATCGCGATTGCGTGCGATCGTCTGCGTGCTCGGCGGATAGTCCCAGTTCGACGTCGGCAGCGTGCCGTCGCGCTCCGCCTGAATCAGGTCGGCACGCACGTCAGCGCGCGTGACCGTATGGTCGGCAGATTGCGCGAATGCGACGATCGGTGCGCTCAGCGCACAGGAAAGCAATGCTGCACGAATCAGCGTGTTCATGATGTTCACCTCTCGAAGATAGCGTGTTTGCGTCCGCAGATCAGGCCGGACATCCGCTCCGCATCGATGCGATGAGGAGTGGTGTCCATTCTGCGATTCGCGCGCTGTCCGGAAGGTGAAGCTTCGATTACGGTCCTGTCATCTATCGCGGCCGCGCCGCACGGCGGCGTCGGTCAGCGCGTCACGGTTTCGGTGTTTCGCACGCTGCCGAGAAACCGCGTCAACTCCACCGTCTGCGGCCGCTCGAAGATCTCGTCGGCCGTCCCGCTCTCCCACACACGCCCCTGGTGCATGAACACGATCCGGTCGCTCACCGCACGCGCGAAGTTCATCTCGTGCGTGACCATGATCAGCGTCATGTCCTCGCGCGCGAGTTGCTCGACCACGCCCAGCACCTCGCCGACGAGCTCCGGATCGAGCGCGGACGTGATTTCGTCGCACAGCAGCACACTCGGCTTCATCGCGAGCGCCCGCGCGATCGCCACGCGCTGCTGCTGGCCGCCCGACAACTGTTCCGGAAACGCGTCGAACTTGTCGCCGAGGCCGACGCGCTCGAGCATCAGTTCCGCGATCGCGCGCGCCTGCTGGCGGTGCGCCTTCTTCACCACCGACTGCGCGAGCATCACGTTCTGCCCGGCGCTCAGGTGCGGAAACAGGTTGTACTGCTGGAACACCATGCCGACCTTCAGCCGCAGCGCGCGCAGGTCCGCGTGCCGCGCATCGACGCGTTCGCCGTCGACCGAAATCGTGCCCGCGTCGATGCTCTCGAGCCCGTTGAGCGTGCGCAGCAGCGTGCTCTTGCCCGAGCCGCTGCGGCCGATGATCGAGACGACCTGCCCGCGCTCGACGGAGAAATCGATGCCCTTGAGCACATGATGGGTGCCGAAGTTCTTTTCGAGACCCCGGGTTTCAACGAGCGGCATGCCATCTCCTTTGCAACGTGCGCGCATAACGGGTAAGCGGATAACAGAGCGCGAAATAGATCAGCGCGACGAGGCCATACACGACGAACGGCCGGAACGTCGCGTTCGAGATCGCGATGCCGACCTTCGTCAGCTCGGTGAAGCCGATGATCGACACCAGCGCCGTATCCTTCACGGCCTGCACGCCGAAACCGACCGTCGGCGCGATCGCGATGCGCGCGGCCTGCGGCAGGATCACGTGACGCAATTGCTCGACGTAGCTCATCGCCAGGCTGGCCGACGCCTCCCACTGCCCTTTCGGCACGGCCTCGACACAGCCGCGCCAGATCTCGGCCAGATATGCGCTGGTGAAGAACGTGAGCCCCGCCGTGGCCGCCACCCACGGCGGCACGTCGAGCCCGACGAGCGGCAGGCCGAAGAACACGATGAACAGTTGCATCAGCAACGGGGTGCCCTGGAACACTTCGATATAGAGCTTCGCGATACCGCGCAGCACCGTCGAGCCCGACACGCGCATCACGAGCAGCCCGAGGCCGACGAGGCCGCCCGTCACGAACGACACGATCGACAGCACGATCGTCCAGCGCGCGGCCAGCAGCAGGTTCGCGAGAATCTGCCCGAACGTGAAATCGGTCATCGCGCACCTCGCACGCGGCGGGTGAACAGGCGGCGGCCCATCGCGCCGAGCGTGGCGCGCAGCAGCAGCGCCATCGCCAGATACGCGAGCGTGATCACGAAATACGTCTCGAACGCGCGGAAGTTGCGCGACTGAATGTAGCTGGCCGCGTAGGTCAGGTCGGCCACCGAGATCTGCGACACGACGGCCGAGCCGAGCATCGTGATCACGATCTGGCTCGACAGCGCGGGAAACACCTTGGCGAGCGCCTGCGGCAGCACGACGTGGCGCAGCATCTGCGCGCGCGACATCGCCAGCGCGGACGCGGCCTCCAGATGCCCTTTCGGCACGGCGGCCACGCCCGCGCGCACGATCTCGACCGAGTACGCGCCGAGATTGAGCGTCATCGCGAGGATCGCGGCCGTGTATTCGTCGATGTGCACGCCGAGCGCCGGCAAGCCGAAGAAGATGAAGAACAGCTGGACGACGAACGGCGTATTGCGAATCGCCTCGACGTACGCGCCGATCAGCGGGCGCAAGCGCACGGCCGCGCGCGCGTCGGCACTGTACGCGGCCGCGCCGAGCACGCCGACCGCCACGCCGAGCACGGTCGCGACCGCGGTCAGCGCGAGCGTGATCGCCGCGCCGCTCGCGAACACGCCGACGTACTCGGACAGTTCGCCGAATTGAAGCTGGTAGCTCATGGGAAGGAGATGAATTCGGGTTCGGACAACGACACGCGCCACGCCGGGCACCCCGGCCGCGGCGACGTATCAGGCGACACGGCGATGCGTCACAGTCCGGCCGGCAACGGCTGGCCGAGCCACTTGCGCGACATCTCGCCCAGCGAGCCGTCCTGCTTCGCATGCGCGATCGCATCGTCGATCTTCGCGAGCAGGCGCGGTTCGTTCTTGTTGACGCCGACGAAGCACGGCGAATTCTTGATCACGAACTTGACCTCGGGGCGGCGCGGCGGATTCTTCGCGAGAATCGCCGCCGCGACGATGTTGCCGGCCGCGATCAACTGGACCTGCCCCGACAGGAACGCCTGGATCGTCGCGTTGTTGTCCTCGAAGCGCTTGATCGTCGCGTTCGGCGCGAGCTGCGACAGCGCGATCTCCTCGAGCGCGCCGCGCGTCGCGCCGACCGTCTTGCCGGTGAGGTCGGCCGGCGTGCTCACTTTCACGTCGGACGGCCCGAACACGCCCTGGAAATACGGTGCGTACGCGCTCGAGAAGTCGATGACCTTCTCGCGTTCGGGCGTCTTGCCGAGCGACGAGATCACCATGTCGACCTTGTTGGTCGTCAGGTACGGAATCCGGTTCGCGCTGTTCACGGGCACCAGCTTCAGCTTGACGCCGAGCGACTTGGCAAGGAGTCCTGCCATGTCGATGTCGTAGCCCTGCGGCTGCATGTCCGTGCCGACCGAACCGAACGGCGGATAGTCCTCGGGCACCGCGACGCGCAGCGTGCCGTTTTTCGCGATGGTGTCGAGCGCATCGGCATGGGCCGGCGCGGCGGCGAACAGCGCGATCACGGGGGCGGCGAACAGCGCAGCCAGCCAGGTGCGTCGGGGGAACGGTCGGGTCGTCGGGCTCACGGTGAATCTTCCTTGTCTGGTATGTCGTCGGGCTGCGCGCAACGATTGCGCGGCCGACACCACTCCAGCAAAAACCGGGCCATCGCCGGGAAACGCTTGCCCCACCGGCATGAGCCGGACATTTCAGCGAACCCTTCGGCGAACCGAATTCCTCATTTCGGTGCATGAACCGGCACCATCGGTAACCGTTGCCCTCGCAGTGCGCGCCGGCGCACCAAATTACCTAACCGGTTCACCCATCGCCGCGGCCGTTATGCGCGGATTCGAACACGCCCAGTCCAAATTTGCATTCCGTTTGTGGCGGGAATTACGGCTGAATACGTTCGCGACGTACCGTGCCTTTCGTCACGTCCGACGAATCGCGATCAGGACGAGCACGCCGGATTCCGCGCGCGAGTCCGCCGGTACCGGTGGTCCCGATCGTCCCGCGATCGGGATGAATTCAATCCCATCCGTGTGCGAGGATACCGTCATGGCATCGATTCCCGAACCGTCGACAACCGGCGAAACCGACAAACGCAGCTGGCTCGAATCGCACGAAGCCGGCTATCACAAGACCCTCGGCAATCGACAGGTGCAGATGATCGCGATCGGCGGGGCCATCGGCACCGGGCTGTTCCTCGGGGCCGGCGCCCGGCTGCAGGCCGCCGGCCCGGCGCTCGCGATCGTCTATCTGGTCTGCGGCGCGTTTTCGTTCCTGATCCTGCGCGCGCTCGGCGAGCTGGTGATGCATCGCCCCAGCAGCGGCAGCTTCGTGTCGTACGCGCGCGAATTCCTCGGCGAAAAGGCGTCGTTCGTCGCCGGCTGGATGTACTTCCTGAACTGGGCGATGACCGGCATCGTCGACATCACCGCCGTCGCGCTCTACATGCATTACTGGGCGCCGTTCGCGGCCGTGCCGCAGTGGATCTTCGCGCTCGTCGCGCTCTGCATCGTCGCGACGATGAACCTGATCGGCGTGAAGTGGTTCGCCGAGATGGAATTCTGGTTCGCGCTGATCAAGGTCGCCGCGATCGTGCTGTTTCTCGTGATCGGCACGGCGATCCTCGGCACGGGCATGCCGGTGGCCGGCCATGGCACCGGCATGCATCTGATCACCGACAACGGCGGGTTCTTCCCGCACGGGTTGATGCCGGCGCTGGTGCTGGTGCAGGGTGTGGTGTTCGCGTTCGCGGGCGTCGAACTGGTCGGCACGGCCGCCGGCGAATGCAAGGACGCGCGCAAGGTGCTGCCGCGCGCGATCAACAACGTGATCTGGCGCATCGCGATCTTCTACGTCGCATCGGTCGTGCTGCTGGTCTGCCTGCTGCCGTGGAGCGCGTACAAGGCGGGCCAGAGCCCGTTCGTCACGTTCTTCGGCGCGCTCGGCGTGCCGGGCATCGGCTCGGTGATGAACCTGGTGGTGCTCACGGCCGCGCTGTCGAGCCTCAACTCCGGCCTGTATTCGACCGGGCGCGTATTGCGTTCGCTGTCGATGGGCGGCTCCGCCCCCGCGTTCCTCGCGCGAATGAGCGGGCAATCCGTGCCGTACGCGGGCATTCTGGTGACGGTCGCGATCTACGTGGTCGGCGTGCTGCTCAACTATCTCGTGCCGTCGAGCGTGTTCGAGATCGTGCTGAACATCGCGTCGCTCGGCATCATCAGCACCTGGGGCTTCATCGTCGTGTGCCAGATGAAGTTCCGCGCCGCGGTCAGGCGCGGCGAGGTCGAGGACGTATCGTTCAGGATGCCGGGCGCGCCCGTCACGTCGTGGCTCACGCTGCTGTTCCTGCTCGGCGTGCTGGTGCTGATGGCGTTCGACTATCCGAACGGGACGTGGACGATCGCGTCGATCCCGCTGGTCGCGCTGCTGCTCGTGGCCGGCTGGAAGTGGCTGAGCCGTCGCGCGCGCCGCGCGCTGCTCAAGCCGACGATTCCGTCGATCGCGCTCACGCAGAACGTGCTCGAGAAAGGCGAGAACTGACGCGCGGCGGCATGTGCGCCGTCCGTTGAACGATCCGCCGCCGGGCTGCCGACGGCGGGCGCCGAACGCGCTCAGTGATGCTCGTACAACGGCTGCGTGTCGAGCGACGCGAGCGACGATGTCGCCGTCCTGGCCGCGTCGGTCGGCTGGGCAGCGGCCGATTGCGCTTGCTGCGCGACGACCTTCGCTTCCGCGGCCTGGATGTCTTCGGGATAGTACGGATCGCTGCCGATGGGCCGATAACCGGCCTTTTCGACGCGGACGAGATCGGCACGCACCTCGGCGCGGGTAACCGCATGGTCGGTGGTTTGCGCAAATGCGACGATCGGCGCGCTCAGTGCGCAGGACAGCAGGACTGCACGAATCAGGTTGTTCATGATGTTCACCTCTCAAAGATGGCGTGTTCGCGTCCGCAGATCAGGCCGGACATCCGCTCCCCATCGATGCGATGAAGAGTTGGATTCATTCTGCGATTCACGCGCTTTCCTGAAGGTGAGGCTTCGATTACGGTTTTGTTATCTGGGCGCCGGCGCCGGTCGGTCGCCACGCACTCGCGCGCCCGCACAGATAACGGTTTCGTAATCCTCGAGTCAGGGTCGGGTCAACGCCGCGCCGGCAGACTGCGTGCTCGTCGCATCGAATGCGCATCCGAGCCCTGCTTCGAGGAGCACCATCATGTGGATCGTCCGGCTGGCGTTACGCAGGCCCTACACGTTCGTCGTACTCGCGCTGCTGATCTTCATCGCGGGGCCGCTCGCGCTGCTGCGCACGCCCACCGACATCTTCCCGAGCATCGACATTCCGGTCGTCAGCATCGTCTGGTCGTACAACGGCTTCTCCGCGGAGGATATGGCCAAGCGGATCACGTCGAACTACGAACGCGCGCTCACGTCCGACGTCGACGACATCGAGCACATCGAGTCGCAGTCGCTGAACGGCGTGTCGGTCGTGAAGATCTTCTTCCACCCGGGCGCCGACATCAATCGCGCGATCGCGGAAGCCGCGAGCAACGCCGCGTCGATCCTGCGCATCCTGCCGCCCGGCACGCTGCCGCCGAACATCATCACGTACAACGCGTCGACGGTCCCGATCCTGCAGCTCGGGCTGTCGAGCGACACGCTCGCCGAGCAGCAGCTGTACGACCTCGGCAACAGCTTCATCCGCACGCAGCTCGCGACCGTCCAGGGCGCGGCCGTGCCGCTGCCGTTCGGCGGCAAGATCCGCCAGATCGTCGTCGATCTCGATACGCGCGCGCTGCAGGCGAAGGGGCTCGCGCCGATCGACGTCGTCAACGCGATCAACGCGCAGAA
>NZ_BCPP01000060.1:0-14032 GCF_016586125.1 Burkholderia sp. E168m23 | reverse complement strand
TGATCGATCCGGTCGACCCGCTGCCGAAATTCGACGACGAACCCGACGACAGCGACGTGCGCGGCGTCCGTGCGCGCGAGCCCGAGGCGGTCAGCCCGACGGTCGGGAAATACGCGGCGCGCGCCTCGGTGACGAGCGCGCGCGCCTGCCGGTAGGCGGCCGCCGATTGCGCGATGGTCTGGTTCGACGCGTTGAGCTTGCCGATCAGCGCATCGAGCTGCGGATCGTTGTAGACCGTCCACCACGCGCCGCGGTCGGCGCGATCGGCGGGTTGCGCGACTTTCCAGCCGGCCGGCGCTTCCTTGAACGCGGCGGGGATCGACGTGTCGGGGCGGTGATAGTCGGGCCCGACGGCGCAGCCGGCGAGCAGCACGGCCGTCGCAATGGCGACGGCGGCGCTCAGCGGGCGAACGGCGCGCGGGAGGGAGGCGTACGGCATGGTGGTTTTCCTGTCTGGGCGTGACGGCCGGCGAGCGGCGCCGCGCGATGCGGTCGTCATGCCGCTGGCGGACAAATGGTAACTGACGGCGGGAAAGCTGCGCAGCCCTAAGGGTACGGTGCGCGGCAGCCGGAATGTGTTACCGGCGCGGCCGGCCGGTTTACCGGCCATTACGGCCAGCTTGCGGGAAAACGGGCGGGCGAATCGGCGTACGGCACCGGCCGCGCGTGACGCGGCCGGCGATCAGGCGGGATCGTGCGGACAGCGGCGGGAGTGCTGCGGCGTCAGTGGCAGCGCACGGGCACCGGGACGGGTTCGGCGGCGGCAGCCCGCCATGTCGACGGCTCCGTCGCGGCCGGCTGGCTCGTGCGGCGGGCGGCATTTTTCGCGTTGCGCTGCCGGCGATGATCGAACCATGCGAACCCGAGCGCCGCGAGCGAGCCGCCAGGCACGACCAGCATCGTCACGTACAGCGCGATCTTCCAGCCGCGGTGCGGGCCGGAGAACACATGATGAGCGGTATCGGTCAGGTTGCGGCACAGCGCGCCGGCGGCATTTTTCAGGAACAGCATCGCGAACATCCTCGGGTGCCCGGCAGCGCGGGCCAATCGGTCAGAACATAGTCTCCGGCAGTGCAACATGCACGTCGTAACTGGTTGACTCAAATAATATTGACTAAGCAATCATTTTTCAAGATACTGGGCGCGTTTTAACCCGAAACGCACTATTGCTGCGCGCGCAATCGTATGACCGGCGGCCTCTACGATCCCGAGAACATCGCGCTGGAAACGAGCCTCGGCTATTACCTGTCGAAGGCGAAGCAGGCGCTCGTCGAGCGGATGGATCGCGCGCTCGAGCCGTTCGACCTCACCGCGCAGCAGATCGGCGTGATCCTGCTGCTGTCGCGCGGCTACGCGCGCACGCCGTTCGAACTGTCGCGCAAGATGTCGTACGACAGCGGCTCGATGACGCGCATGCTCGACCGGCTCGAACGCAAGGGGCTGATCGCACGGGCGCGCAGCGAGCAGGACCGCCGGATGATCGAGCTGACGCTGACCGAACGCGGCATCGAAGCCGCCCGCGCGCTGCCGTCGCTGGTCGCGACCGTGCTCAACGCGCAGCTCGAAGGCTTCTCGGCCGACGAACTCGCGACGCTCACCGGCCTGCTGCAACGCTTCATCGCCAACGGGCCCGGTTCGACCGGCTGCCCGAAGCCCGACGAACCCGACTGCTGACGCGCGCGGAGCCCCATGTCTAGGTTAAACACTCGCTTATTTCTCTGTCTGGGCAGAAGATGACAAGGCACCCGCTCCGCTTTTCCCCTTTTTCCTTCCACCCGGCCGGGCCGCGCTGCGTCGCGCGCCCGTGCGTTGTGCCGGCGCGTCGCGCGCGCCGCGTCTAGGAGATTCCGATGTCCGCCACCACGGCATCCGCCCCCTCCCCTGCTGCCGAACCGGCGCCGCTGACCGGCGGCGCACTCGCGCTGCTGACCGTCGGGCTCGCGCTCGGCACCTTCATGGAAGTGCTCGACACGTCGATCGCGAACGTCGCGGTGCCGACCATCTCGGGCAGCCTCGGCGTCGCGACGAGCGAGGGCACGTGGGTGATCTCGTCGTATTCGGTCGCGTCCGCGATCGCGGTGCCGCTGACCGGCTGGCTCGCGCGCCGGGTCGGCGAGGTGCGCCTGTTCACGCTGTCGGTGCTCGCGTTCACGATCGCGTCGGCGCTGTGCGGCTTCGCGACCAACTTCGAGACGCTGATCGCGTTCCGGCTGCTGCAGGGCCTCGTGTCCGGGCCGATGGTGCCGCTGTCGCAGACGATCCTGATGCGCAGCTACCCACCGGCGAAACGCGGGCTCGCGCTCGGGCTATGGGCGATGACGGTGATCGTCGCGCCGATCTTCGGCCCGTTGCTGGGCGGCTGGATCAGCGACAACTACACGTGGCCGTGGATCTTCTACATCAACCTGCCGATCGGTGTGTTCTCGGCGACCTGCGCGTATTTCCTGCTGCGCGGCCGCGAGACGAAGACGTCGAAGCAGCGGATCGACGCGATCGGCCTCGCGCTGCTCGTGATCGGCGTGTCGTGCCTGCAGATGATGCTCGACCTCGGCAAGGACCGCGACTGGTTCAACTCGACCTTCATCGTCGCGCTCGCGCTGATCGCGGTCGTGTCGCTCGCGTTCATGCTCGTGTGGGAGGCGACCGAGAAGGAGCCGGTGGTCGACCTGTCGCTCTTCAAGGACCGCAACTTCGCGCTCGGCGCGCTGATCATCTCGTTCGGCTTCATGGCGTTCTTCGGTTCGGTCGTGATCTTCCCGCTATGGCTGCAGACGGTGATGGGCTACACGGCCGGCAAGGCCGGCCTCGCGACCGCGCCGGTCGGGCTGCTCGCGCTGGTGCTGTCGCCGCTGATCGGCCGCAACATGCACCGGCTCGACCTGCGGATGGTCGCGAGCTTCGCGTTCATCGTGTTCGCGGGCGTGTCGCTGTGGAACGCGACGTTTACGCTCGACGTGCCGTTCAACCACGTGATCCTGCCGCGGCTCGTGCAGGGCATCGGCGTCGCGTGCTTCTTCGTGCCGATGACGACGATCACGCTGTCGAGCATCTCCGACGAGCGGCTCGCGAGCGCATCGGGGCTGTCGAACTTCCTGCGCACGCTGTCCGGCGCGATCGGCACCGCGGCCAGCTCGACGTTCTGGGAGAACGACGCGATCTACCATCATGCGCGGCTGTCGGAATCGGTGAGCATCTACGCGCAGAACACGACCGACTACCAGGGCGCGCTCGCGCAGCTCGGCATCGTCGGGCAGACGGCCAATGCGCAACTCAACCAGCTCGTCACGCAGCAAGGCTTCATGATGGCGACCAACGACTTCTTCCATCTGTCGGCGGGCGTGTTCGTCGCACTCGCGGCGCTCGTGTGGATCACGAAGCCGAAGAAGGGCGCGGGGCCCGCGATGGGGCATTGAGGGGGCGCGAGCAGCCCTGTATGCAGCCGACGACAGGTCTTGCGGGCATTCTCTATATGAACTAAGCTAGAACACTGACTGAACTTAGTTTATTTGAGGGATGCCATGCAGACCTACAACATGCATGACGCGAAGACGAACCTGTCGCGTCTGATCGACGAGGCAGTTCACGCGGGTGAACCGTTCGTGATCGCGAAGGCCGGCAAGCCGCTCGTCAAGGTTGTGCCGATCGATGCGCCCGAGGCGACGCGGCCGGCGCGGATCGGTTTCATGAAGGGTCAAATCGTGGTGCCGGCCGACTTCGATACGATGGGTGACGATGCCATCCGGAAGCTGTTCGAGGGCGACGCGTGAAACTGCTGCTCGACACGCACCTGATTCTTTGGGCGGCCGCGGACGCGACCGAATTGCCCGATCGAGCCCGTACGCTCATCGAGGATCCCGCCTATACCCTGTTGTTCAGCGTCGCGAGTCTCTGGGAGATCGTGATCAAGCGTGGGCTCGATCGCAATGATTTTCAGGTCGATCCGCACGTGCTGCGTCGCAATCTGCTCGACGCCGGCTACGTCGAATTGCCGATCACGAGCGCACATGTCCTCGCAGTCGAGCAACTGCCGCTGGTGCATCGCGATCCGTTCGATCGGCTGCTGATTGCCCAGGCGATTGCAGAAGGCGTTACGTTTCTCACGCACGACCATACGGTTGCCCGGTATCCGGGCCCGATTCGGCACGTCTGATCACGCTGAGCGGGGGCGCAACCGTCACTCCCTCGCCCGCAATCCCCCGAACGCCAGATCGTCGGCCGGCGCGAGCGGCAGCGTCGCCCGCGCGACGTCGAGCCACGCGCGCGCCGCATGCGACAGGTAGCCCTTCTTCAGCCAGCCGAGCGCGATCGCCCACGTGATTTCCGGCTCGACGATCGGCCGGCACGTGAACTGGCTCGCGTCGAGCCGCCGGCAATACGGCTCGGGCAGCAGCGCGATGCCGACGCCCGCATGCACGAGCGCGGCCATGAAATCCCAGTGGCCGCTGCGGCTCACGATCGACGGCGTGAAGCCGGCCTGCCGGCACGCATCGAGCACCGCGTCGTGCAGCGCGAGGCTTTCCGCATAGAACACGAACGATTCGCGCGCGAGATCCGCGAGCGGCACGGCCGCGTGCTCCTCCCAGCGCGACTCGCGCGGCGCGACGAGCCACAGCGGCGCGCGCACCATCGGCAGCCGCTCGAACGTGCCGGGATCGACCGGCTCCAGCAGGCCGCCGAGTTCCAGCTCGCCCGACATCAGCGCGGCCTCGATCATCCGCGCGCCCTGCTCGAACAGCTTCAGCTCGATGTTCGGGTAGCGCTGCTTGTACGCGGCGATGATCGGCGTGAACAGCGAACCGCCGAGCGGCGGGATGCCGATCGTCAGCTCGCCGCGCCCGAGCGTGCCGAGATCGTTCAGCTCCGACTGCAGCTGCGCCTGCGCGGCGAGCACGTCCTGGCCGCGCTGGAACACGATCCGCCCGGCGTCGGTCAGCACCATCTGCCGGCCGTCGCGCAGCAGCAGCGGCGAACCGATCTCGTCCTCCAGCGCCTTCACCATCTTGCTGATGGTCGGCTGCGTGACGAACAGCCTGTCGGCCGCCGCGGTGAAGCTCTGCTGGCGAACTACCTCGACGAAGTACCGCAACGCGCGCAATTCCATCGATCACTCCCCAAATTGGTGCGGCTGAATGCAAGCGAATTCCGAATTGGAATGACAAGGATAGAGACAAGTCATTTTATTTATGGTTAGGGGAAACCCTATACTTGCTCCATTGACAGAAACATCTGTATGGAGCCAGCCATGAACAAGCCGACCGCCACTGCCGCCGCCCGCCCCGTCGCTTCGGGCAGCCTCGCGCACACGGGCCGGATCGTGCTGCAGGCCACCGCGCTCGGCGTGCTGTGGATGGCGGTCGACTGGGCCGTGCGCACGGTCGGGCTGCCGATTCCGTCCGGCGTGATCGGCCTCGCGGTGCTCCTCGTGCTGCTGTTCTCGGGCCGCGTCGCCCCGGCATGGGTGAAGGACGGCGCGAACTGGCTCTTGTCCGACATGCTGCTGTTCTTCGTGCCGGCCGCCGTCGCGGCCGTGCAGTACGGCGGGCTGTTCCGCGAGGACGGCTGGCGCATCGCGCTGGTGATGCTCGCCGGCACCGCGTTCGTGATGGTCGCGGTGGCCGTCGCGGTCGATCTGGCCGCGAAACTCGAACGCCGGCTCGCCGCGCAGCGCGTGTTCGCCGAGCGCCGCCGCGCGCGCCTGAGCGCCGTCGCTCACTGAGCGGGAGCCTGCCATGCTCGCCGCGCTATCGAACCTGCCCGCCGACCGGGTGAATACCGCGATCTCCGTCGGCTGCTTCGTGCTGACGATCGTGCTGTATTTCGCGTCGAAGCGGCTCTACGCGTACAAGAAGACGCTGCTGTTCTCGCCGCTCGTGTTCGTGCCGGGCGTGCTGGTGCTGCTCGTGCTGCTGACCGGCATCCCGTATTCGGTCTATTTCCGCGACACGCGCTGGCTGATGTGGCTGCTCGGCCCGGCGACGATCGCGTTCGCGGTGCCGATCTACGACTATCGTGACCTGATCCGCCGCCACTGGCTGTCGTTGTCGGTCGGCGTCGCGGTCGGGATCGCCGCGGGCGTATGCGGGTCGCTGCTGCTCGCGAAGCTGCTGCACCTGTCGCCCGAGCTGCAGCGCTCGCTGATGACGCGCTCGGTGTCGACGCCGTTCGCGCTCGCCGTGTCGGACAAGATCCACGCGCCGAAGGATCTCACCGCCCTGTTCGTGATCGCGACCGGCATCTGCGGGATGCTGCTCGGCGAGCTCGTGCTGGCGCTCGTGCCGATGCGCACGCGGCTCGCGCGCGGCGCGCTGTTCGGCGCGGCCGCCCATGGCGTGGGCACCGCGAAGGCGCGCGAGATCGGCAACGAGGAAGGCGTCGTGTCGAGCCTGACGATGATGATCGCGGGCGTCGCGATGGTGCTGATCGCGCCGTTGCTCACGCTGCTGCCGATCTGACAGAAGTGCGGGCGGGCGCCGCTGGCCGCCCTGCCGCGCTTTCCGCCTGACGGCCCGGTTCCCGCCAGCCGCCCCCCGCCTGAGCGTTTCCTCCTCTGCATTCCTGCGCGACATCGCGCCGGCACCCGGCCGACCATCGGCTGAGATAGCCGCAATTCCCCCCTCTTTTCCGCCCATCGGCCTCGGCCCGGATGCCGAACAATGCATGCTACGAGACATCACGCACGCATTCACATGGCCACGACTGCAACTCCGACCGCCGACAAGCCGGCTTCGTCCGGCAAGTTCAAGCGCATCGCGCTCATCGCCGTCATCGCGCTGGGCGCGGCTGCCGCCGCCGCCGGCGGCATGTACGTGTTCCTGAACAAGGCAGGCGTCGGCCATCCGAGCGCGCCCGCCGAGCCGGCGCCGCTTGCCGCGCCGGTGTTCTTCCCGCTCGACCCGCTGACCGTGAACCTGCAGTCCGACGACGGCGCGCAGCACTACCTGCGCGTCGGCCTGTCGCTGAAGCTCACCGATCCGAAGGCGCAGGAGCAACTGACCGCGCGGATGCCGGAAATCCGCAGCCGGATCCTGCTCGCGCTGTCGAACAAGCATCCCGAGGAGCTCGCGACGCCGGAGGGCAAGCGTTCGCTCGCGACGGAGCTGCGGGAGCTGATCGAACAGCCGACGCAGCCGGGCAACCAGCGCGCGAAGGTCGACGACGTCCTGTTCACCGAGTTCGTCGTCCAGTAACGCGGCCGCGAAAGGAGCGCGTATGGGTCACCAGGAGTTCATGTCCCAGGAGGAGGTCGATGCCCTCCTCAAGGGCGTCACGGGCGAAACCGATGCAGTCGACGAGCAGCGCGACACATCGGGCGTCCGCCCCTACAACATCGCGACGCAGGAGCGGATCGTCCGCGGCCGGATGCCCGGCCTCGAGATCATCAACGACCGCTTCGCGCGCCTGTTGCGGATCGGCATCTTCAACTTCATGCGGCGCACGGCGGAAATTTCCGTCAGCCAGGTGAAGGTGCAGAAGTACAGCGAATTCACCCGCAACCTGCCGATCCCGACCAACCTGAATCTGGTGCACGTGAAGCCGCTGCGCGGCACGTCGCTGTTCGTGTTCGACCCGAACCTCGTGTTCTTCGTCGTCGACAACCTGTTCGGCGGCGACGGGCGCTTTCACACGCGCGTCGAGGGCCGCGACTTCACGGCCACCGAGCAGCGGATCATCGGCAAGCTGCTGAACCTGGTGTTCGAGCACTACACGACCGCGTGGAAGAGCGTGCGGCCGCTGCAGTTCGAATTCGTGCGCTCGGAGATGCACACGCAGTTCGCGAACGTCGCGACGCCGAACGAGATCGTGATCGTCACGCAGTTCTCGATCGAGTTCGGGCCGACCGGCGGCACGCTGCACATCTGCATGCCGTACTCGATGATCGAACCGATCCGCGACGTGCTCAGCTCGCCGATCCAGGGCGAGGCGCTCGAAGTCGACCGCCGCTGGGTGCGCGTGCTGTCGCAGCAGGTGCAGGCCGCGGAAGTCGAGCTGACCGCGAATCTCGCCGAGATCTCGTCGACGTTCGAGAAGATCCTGAACCTGCGCGCGGGCGACGTGCTGCCGCTGGAGATCGAGGACACGATCACCGCGAAGGTCGACGGCGTGCCGGTGATGGAATGCGGCTACGGAATTTTCAATGGTCAATATGCGTTGCGCGTGCAGAAGATGATCGGCGCGAGCGATTCGATGAAGGAAGGTGGATATGAGTGAGCTGAACCAGACGCCCGACGACGACATCCAGGCGATGGCCGATGCGGCCCTCGCGGCGTCGGCCGCCGACGCGAAGGCGCCGGCCGCGGCCGAGGAAGATCCGGGCATGGACGACTGGGCGGCCGCGCTCGCCGAGCAGAACGAGCAACCGGTGCAGGCGGGCGCGACGGGCGCCGGCGTGTTCCAGCCGCTGTCGAAGGCCGCGGCGAGCTCGACGCACAACGACATCGAGATGATCCTCGACATCCCGGTCAAGATGACCGTGGAGCTCGGCCGCACGAAGATCGCGATCCGCAACCTGCTGCAGCTCGCGCAGGGGTCGGTCGTCGAGCTCGACGGCATGGCCGGCGAGCCGATGGACGTGCTCGTGAACGGCTGCCTGATCGCGCAGGGCGAAGTCGTGGTGGTCAACGACAAGTTCGGTATTCGCCTCACCGACATCATCACGCCGGCCGAACGCATCCGGAAGCTGAATCGATGAACGTCGTGATGTCCGGCCGGCGCGCGTGCCGCGCGATTGCGGCGGCGGCACTCGCCACTGTCGCGTCGCTCGCATGCGCGCCGGCCGGCGCCGCCGACATGAACGCGGTGAACCACCCCGGTTCGATCGCGTCGAGCGTGACGGTCGGTTCGGCCGCGCCGTCGCTCGGCATCGGCGCGGTGCTGCAGACGCTCGTCGGGCTCGCGGTCGTGATCGGCCTCGTGTTCGCGTGCGCATGGCTCGCCCGCCGCTTCGGCTTCCAGCCCGCGCGGCGCGGCGGCCCGCTGAAGGTCGTGTCGAGCGTGGGGCTCGGCGCGAAGGAAAGCGCGACGATCGTCGAGATCGGCGATACCTGGCTCGTGCTCGGCGTCGCGCCGGGCAACGTGCGATTGCTGCATACGCTGCCGGCCGGTTCGGTGGCGGCCACCGCGACGGCGACTGCGGGCTCGGCCCCGGCCGACGCGTCCGTCGGCGGCACTTCGTCCGACGCCAGCCTGCCCGGCACGTTCGGCTCGCGGTTTCGCGACGCGCTCGCGGGCGAAGCCGCGAAACGCCTCGGGCGCGGCAAGGACCGCTGACATGGCGCCGCGCCCTCTTCCAGTCTCCGCATTCCGATGAAACACGCATTCCTGCGTCACGCGGCGCGCGTCGCGCCCGTGTTGATCCTCTGTCTCGCCCCGGCGCTCGCGTATGCGCAGGCGAACGGCCTGCCCGCGTTCAACGCGAGCCCGGGCCCGCACGGCGGCACCACCTATTCGCTGAGCGTGCAGACGATGCTGCTGCTCACGATGCTGTCGTTCCTGCCGGCGATGCTGCTGATGATGACGAGCTTCACGCGCATCATCATCGTGCTGTCGCTGCTGCGCCAGGCGCTCGGCACCGCGACGACGCCGCCGAACCAGGTGCTCGTCGGCCTCGCGATGTTCCTCACCTTCTTCGTGATGTCGCCGGTGCTCGACCGTGCGTACAACGACGGCTACAAGCCGTTCTCCGACGGCTCGATGCCGATGGAGCAGGCCGTGCAGCGCGGCGTCGCGCCGTTCAAGACCTTCATGCTGAAGCAGACCCGCGAGACCGATCTCGCGCTGTTCGCGAAGATCTCGAAGGCCGCGCCGATGCAGGGCCCGGAAGACGTGCCGCTGTCGCTGCTGGTGCCCGCGTTCGTCACGAGCGAGCTGAAGACCGGCTTCCAGATCGGCTTCACGGTGTTCATCCCGTTCCTGATCATCGACATGGTCGTCGCGAGCGTGCTGATGTCGATGGGGATGATGATGGTGTCGCCGTCCACCGTGTCGCTGCCGTTCAAGCTGATGCTGTTCGTGCTGGTCGACGGCTGGCAGCTGCTGATCGGCTCGCTCGCGCAGAGCTTCAGTTAAGCGGAGGAACACGCGCGATGACGCCCGAACAAGTGATGACGCTGGCGCACCAGGCGATGATGGTCGGCCTGCTGCTCGCGGCCCCGCTGCTGCTGGTCGCGCTCGCGGTCGGCCTCGTCGTGAGCCTGTTCCAGGCCGCGACGCAGATCAACGAAGCGACGCTGTCGTTCATCCCGAAGCTGCTCGCGGTCGCTGCGACGCTCGTGATCGCCGGCCCGTGGATGCTGACGACGATGCTCGACTACCTGCGGCAGACGCTGCTGCACGTCGCGACGCTCGGCGCCGGCTGAGCCGCGCTCGGCCCCCTTCTCCCGTATGTTCTCGGTCACCTACGCGCAGCTCAACGGCTGGCTCACGGCGTTCCTGTGGCCGTTCGTGCGGATGCTCGCGCTGGTCGCGACGGCGCCCATGGTCGGCCACGCGGCCGTGCCGGTGCGCGTGAAGATCGGCGTCGCCGCGTTCATGGCGCTCGTCGTCGCGCCGACGCTCGGCGCGATGCCGGACGTCACCGTATTCTCCGCGCAGGGCATCTGGATCCTCGTCAATCAATTCCTGATCGGCGTCGCGATGGGTTTCACGATGCAGCTCGTGTTCGCGGCCGTCGAAGCGGCCGGCGATTTCATCGGGCTGTCGATGGGGCTCGGCTTCGCGACCTTCTTCGATCCGCATTCGAGCGGCGCGACGCCCGCGATGGGCCGGTTCCTGAACGCGGTCGCGATGCTCGCGTTCCTCGCGGTGGACGGCCACCTGCAAATGTTCGCGGCGCTCGCCGCGTCGTTCCAGTCGCTGCCGGTGTCGGCCGACCTGCTGCACGCGCCGGGCTGGCGCACGCTCGCCGCGTTCGGCGCGACCGTGTTCGAGATGGGGCTGCTGCTGTCGCTGCCGGTGGTCGTGGCGCTGCTGATCGCGAACCTCGCGCTCGGCATCCTGAACCGCGCGGCGCCGCAGATCGGCATGTACCAGATCGGCTTTCCCGTAACGCTGATCGTCGGGCTGTTGCTCGTGCAACTGATGATCCCGAACCTCGTGCCGTTCGTGTCGCATCTGTTCGACATGGGGCTCGATGCGATGGGGCGGGTGTTGATCGGCTGGCGCTAGACGCGCGGCCGGCCGCTTTCGACTCGCTTCGGCGCCTGTCGCCCCGTTCCGCCCTCCGTTGCTGGAAAACCCCTAAACGAACCGCTACCCCGCGAAAGGTTGCAGAAGGTTTCGCCTCCCTATACTCGTGATGACGATGCAGCACGCATCGCGCCATACGAATACAACGAAGGAGACGACCCCGATGCGACCTATCCTGCGCACCCTCGCCGTGGCAGCCAGCCTGAGCTGCGCGCTCGCCGCTCACCCCGCTTTCGCCGACGACGGCGGCAAGATCACGATCATGGTCGGCGGGATCGCGAAGCTGATCTACCTGCCCGCGCGGCTCACGCAGGAGCTCGGCAACTTCAAGGCCGAAGGGCTCGACGTCGAGCTGCTGTCGCAGCCGGCCGGCGTCGACGCCGAGAACGAGCTGCTCGCGGGCGCCGTGCAGGGCGTCGTCGGCTTCTACGACCACACGGTCGACCTGCAGAGCAAGGGCAAGGACGTGAAGGCGATCGCCGTGCTCTGCCAGGTGCCGGGCGAAGTCGAGATGGTGTCGACCAAGGCCGCGCCGACCTTCAAGTCGATGGCCGACGCGAAGGGCAAGACGCTCGGCGTGACGGGCCTCGGCTCGTCGACGAGCTTCCTCACCCAATACCTCGCGCTGCAGCACGGCGTGCCGTCGACGCAGTACACGATGCTGCCGGTCGGCGCCGACGCGAGCTTCATCGCCGCGATCAAGCAGGGCCGCATCGACGCCGGGATGACGACCGAGCCGACGGTGTCCGCGCTCGAGAAGATGGGCGACGCGAAGGTGCTGGTCGACCTGCGCACGCTGGAAGGCACGCGCGCCGCGCTCGGCGGCACCTACCCGGCCGCGAGCCTGTACGTGCAGTCGGCGTGGGCCGATGCGCACAAGGCGGAAGCGACCAAGCTCGCGCACGCATTCGCCAAGACGATGCAGTTCATCCACACGCACAGCGCCGAGGAAATCGCCGCGAAGA
Source organism: Burkholderia sp. E168m23 (assembly GCF_016586125.1). Lineage (NCBI taxonomy): Bacteria > Pseudomonadati > Pseudomonadota > Betaproteobacteria > Burkholderiales > Burkholderiaceae > Burkholderia > Burkholderia sp. E168m23. The sequence continues at coordinate 1,883 of NZ_BCPP01000060.1, read as the reverse complement.
TGCCGGCCGACTACCAGAAGGACAAGGCGCTGTACGTGGCCGCGCTGAAGGCGTCGCTGCCGATGTATACGGCCGACGCGAAGATGCCGGCCGACGGCCCGGCGATCGTGCTGAAGGTGCTGTCGGCGTTCAACCCGTCGGTGAAGGGCAAGCACATCGACCTGGCGCGCACCTACACGAACGATTTCGTGAACGCGAAGTAATCGGGCTCGGCAGTCGCGCCGGCGGCGGCGATCCCGCCGCCGTGCGTTCCCCGTTCCGGCCCGGTTGACCGGCCCGGCGCCGCCCCGCTGCGGCGCCTTCCTCACCCGCAGGATCAATGCGATGAACCAGGCAGTTTCCCCGAGCACACCGGCGATCGAGTTTCGCAATGTGTCGTGCCGCTTCATTTCGCCGGAAGGCAAGGCCACCGTCGCGCTGCGCGACTTCAGCATGAGCGTCGCGCGCGGCGAGTTCATCGCGATCGTCGGCCCGACCGGCTGCGGCAAGTCGACCACGCTGAACCTGATCACCGGGCTGCTCAAGCCCGCGTCGGGCGAAGTCCGCGTGATGGGCCGCCCGGTCGACGGCATCGACCCGCGCATCGGCTTCGTGTTCCAGGCGGACGCCGTGTTCCCGTGGCGCAACGTGATCGACAACGTCGCGGCCGGCCCGCTGTTCCGCGGCCGCTCGAAGGATGTCGCGTACGCGCAGGCCGAGGAATGGATCCGCAAGGTCGGCCTCGACAAGTTCACCAAACACTACCCGCACCAGCTCTCCGGCGGGATGAGAAAGCGCGTCGCGCTCGCGCAGACCTTCATCAACCAGCCGGAAATCCTGCTGATGGACGAGCCGTTTTCCGCGCTCGACATGCAGACCCGCACGCTGATGCAGGACGAGCTGCTGCAGCTGTGGTCCGCGAACAAGGGTTCGGTCGTGTTCGTCACGCACGATCTCGAAGAGGCGATCGCGCTCGCCGACCGCGTGTTCGTGCTGACCGCACGCCCCGCGACGCTCAAGCGCGTCGTCGAGATCGACCTGCCGCGCCCGCGCGTCATGTCGGAAGTGCGCTACGACGCGCGCTTCATCGAAATTTCCAGGGACATCTGGCACGACCTGCGCGAAGAAGTGCAGATCGGCTGACGCATACGCCGCACGGCGGGCTACGGCACGCCATCGCAAGAAACAGCAAGGACAGGAGCATGACCGACATGACGCTTCCCCCCACCGCCATTCCGGCAACGTCGCTCGAGGACGAGTCGCGCGCCGCTCAAACCCGGCTGCGCCGCCGCCGGCAACTGATCATCGGCCTGCGGATCGCCGTACTCGTGATCGTGCTGGGCGGCTGGGAACTCGCCGCACGGCTGAAGTGGATCGACCCGTTCTTCTTCTCGATGCCATCGCTGATCTTCGAGCAGATCCAGGACTGGTTCGTGAACGGCACGTCGCAAGGCCCGCTGCTCACGCAGGTGTGGGTCACGCTCGAGGAAACCACGATCGGCTTCCTGATCGGCTCGGTGGCCGGCGTAATCTGCGGGATCGTGCTCGGCCGCAACAAGCTGATGGCCGACGTGTTCGGCCTGTACATCCAGATCGCGAACTCGATTCCGCGCGTCGTGCTCGGCTCGGTGTTCGTGATCGCGCTCGGCCTCGGGATGGCGTCGAAGATCGCGCTGGCCGTCGTGATGGTGTTCTTCGTCGTGTTCGGCAACGCGTTCCAGGGCGTGCGCGAAGCGGATCGTTACCTGATCGCGAACGCGCAGATCCTCGGTGCGTCGCGCCGGCAGATCACCACGTCGGTCGTGATCCCGTCCGCGCTCTCGTGGATTCTCGCGAGCCTGCACGTGAGCTTCGGCTTCGCGCTGGTCGGCGCGGTGGTCGGCGAATTCCTGGGTTCCAAGCAA
>NZ_BCPP01000059.1:0-14073 GCF_016586125.1 Burkholderia sp. E168m23 | reverse complement strand
AGCGGCAGCGACGAGCCGAACGCGGCGACGAGCATCAGCGCGAACATCTTCGACGGAATCGACGTGAGCGCATCGAGCAGCCGGCTCATCGTCTCGTCGACCGCGCGGCCCGACACGGTCGCGAGCAGCCCGAGCGTCGTGCCGGTCACCGCGGCGAGCAGCACCGCGGCCAGCGCGAGCAGCACGGTCAGCCGCGCGCCGTACAGGATTCGGCTCAGCATGTCGCGGCCCAGGAAGTCGGAGCCGAACGGCAGCTTCGCGCTGAACGGCGCGAACACGTCCGGCGTGACGATCGCGCCGACGTCATGCGGCGCGATCAGCGGTGCGAACACCGCGACGAACAGCATCAGGCCGACCATCGACAGGCCGACGCGGCCGCCGGTCGTCAACGCGATGCGCGCGCCGCGGCGCTTGCGCGGCTGGTCGGGGGCCGGGGCGGCAGGCGGCATGCTGCCCCGCCCCAGGGGCGGGTCGCCGGAGGGCGGCAGCGCGCTGCTGCGTTGTACGGGTTCGATCGGTTGCATGGGCGGCATCTCGGAAGAAAGACGAAACACTCAGGTGCGCAGTCGCGGGTTCGACACGATCGAGCACAGGTCGGCGAACAGCACGAGCGTCAGGTAAGCGACGCAGAAGATCAGCGTGCACGCCTGGACCAACGGGAAATCGCGATTGCTGACGGCATCGACCATCAGGCTCGCGAGGCCCGGATAGTTGAAGATCGTCTCGACGACGATCACGCCGCCGAGCAGATACGACAGGCTCAGCGCGATCGCGTTGGCGATCGGGCCGATCGCGTTGGGCAACGCATGGCGTAGCACGACGCGCGCGGGGCTCGCGCCCTTCAACGTGGCCATCTCGACGTACGACGCGCTCAATTGCTCGATCACCGCGGCGCGCGTCATCCGCGCCATCTGCGCGATCACGACCGCGCACAGCGTCAGCACCGGCATCGCATACGCACGCAGGAAATCGTGCAGGCTTTCGATCGGGCCGCTGTACGACAGCGCGGACAGCCAGTGCAGCTTCACCGCGAACACGAGCACGGCGACCGTCGCGATCAGGAATTCCGGCGTCGCGACGAGCGACAGCGTGCCGAGGCTGATCACGCGGTCGACCACCGACTCGCGCTTGACCGCCGCGAGGATGCCGAGCAGCAGCGCGATCGGCACCGACACGGCGGTCGTGATCGCCGCCAGCGCGAGCGACTTCGGCAGGCGCCCGCCGATCAGCTCCGACACCGGCATGTCGCCGGAAAACGACCGGCCGAAGTCGCCGTGCAGCAGCCCGGCGAGCCAGTGCAGGTAGCGCACGTGCGCCGGCATGTCGAGACCGAACTGCTGGCGCAGCGCGGCGACCGTCTCCGGCGTCGCGGACTGGCCGAGCGCGGCCTGCGCGGCGTCGCCCGGCAGCAGGTTCGTGATCGTGAAGATGATCGCGGACACGATCAGCAGCGTCAGCGCGGTGACCGCGATGCGCCGGCCGATCAGCCCGATGAGAATTCGGTTCATGGAGCGACACTCCCGAAAAAACCGCGCGTGGCCGGCGCGGGGGTCCGCACCGGCCGCGCGGCGGCGGCCAACCACAACGTCATGCGTTCCACCACACGTTCTCGGCGAACATGAAGCCCATCATCCCGCCGGTCGGGATCGAACCGAGGCCCGCGAGCCGCTTGTCGTACCCGTCGAGGAAGCTGATGAACGCCGGAATGCCGACCCGGCCCTGCTGCGACACGATCACCTGCATGTCGCCGTACATCTGCTTGCGCTTCGCGTCATCGGTTTCCGAGCGCGCGGCGAGCAGCAGCTGGTCGAACTTCGCGTTCTTCCAGCCCGATTCGTTCCACGGTGCATCCGACTTGAAGAACTGCGTGAACAGCACGTCGGCGCTCGAGCGCGGGTTGATGTTGCCGAACGTGAGCGGGTGCTTCATCCAGTGGTTCGACCAGTAGCCGTCGGGCGACGCGCGGTTGACCTGCAGGTTCAGCCCGATCTTCTGGCCGGCCTGCTGCAGCAGCACGGCCATTTCGATCGACCCGTTCGCGTCGGACGTCGCATAGATCGGCGGCAGCGTGGCGCCGAGCGCCCCGGCCTTCTGGAGCAGGAACTTCGCCTTGTCCGGATCGTGCGCACGCTGCGGCAGCGACGCGTTGAAGTAACGATGCCCCGGCGGAATCGGCTGGTCGTTGCCGATCACCGAGTAGCCGCGGAACACCGCCGTGCGAAGCTGTTCGCGATCGAACAGGTACTTCATCCCTTCGACGAAATCGGGGTTCGCGACGATCGGGTTGTCGCTGCGCATGATCAGGTCGGTGTAGAGGCCCGACTTGGTTTCCTTCAGCGCGTAGCCGGGCGTCGACGAGACCCGCTGCGTCGAGCGCGGATCGATCGCGTTGATCAGGTGCACGTCGCCCGACAGCAGCGCGTTCAGGCGCGCGGCGCTGTCGCTGATGCCGATCAGCTCGATCTCGTCGAGATACGGCTTGCCCGGCTTGAAGTAGCTGTCGTTGCGCACGCCGACGGTCGACACGCCCGGCTTGAACGACTTGAGCTTGTACGGGCCGCAGCCGATGCCGGTGCTGAAGTCGGTCGTGCCGTCCTTGACGATCACGAGCTGCGGCGTCGCGAGGATCACCGGCAGGTCCGCGTTCGCGCTGGCGAGCGTCAACGTGACTTCGTCGGGGCCGGTCGCCTTCGCCTCCGCGAACTGTTCGGCGAGCGGCTTGACCTTCGATGCGGTGGCCGGGTTCTTGTGGCGCATCAGCGAATACACCACGTCGGCCGGGCCGACCGGCTTGCCGTCGTGGAACGTGACGCCCTTGCGCAGCTTGATGATCCAGGTCTTCGCATCGGTCGTCTGCAGCGACTCGGCGAGGTTCATCTGCGGCGTCAGGCTCGCATCGAGCTGCGTGAGGCCGCTGTAGAACATGAAGAAGCGGGTATAGTCCGCGCCCGTCGAACCCTTGGCCGGGTCGAGCGTATCGGCCGTCGAGCCGGCTTCGTTCGCGACCCTGATCTTGCCGCCGCGCTTCGGCGCGGGCGCGGCGAAGGCGGAGTCGGGGGTCATCAGCAGTCCGCCGGCGCCGGCGGCCATCATGCCGCCCGCCGCCATGACCTTCATCATGTCGCGGCGCGTGAAGCCGCCCTTGCCGCCGTTGTCGATATCGTCGCTCATCCGAACTGCTCCTGACTGTGGAAAGTGGGTCCAAGGGTCCAGCGTGGTTGTTCAATCCCGCTGCGTCCGCTTGCTGGTGGCGGACGCGACGTCGTACACATGCAATTCATTTAAGCATCGCCAAAATGCGGTTTGTCGCGATTCGGGCGGCCCGCACGATACGAATCGACCGTTTTGAGCCGCCCGCGCAGCATGAATTGCTGCATGCGCATCCGTGTCGCCGTGTGCCCGGCGGTGTGTCGCGGCGGCTGCCGAACCCGTGTCGATGCAGGAAATCGTAAGGCCGCAGCCGCCGCAGATTGCGTCGACAAAATTGCCCGTTCGGCATCCGGCGCGCGTTTGGCTCGCGCAAACCGCACGTTTGTATCGAATGGGGGCTTGCATGCCGACGACGGCTGAAACGCGCGGCGCGCTGCGGCAGATCGCCGCATGCACGGGCGTCGGCGACGGCACGCCGCGGATGAAAGTTCAGAAGAATGCCGCTCGATAGGAGCGGCTTGGCGATAAGGCGGGAAGAGGACGGGACTGCCCGGGGAGCGGGCGCACGCGAGCCGTGCAGCCGTCAGGAACCGTGGTGACCCCGTGCGGCGACGCGTCCGTCACCGGCATCCCGGCGCGCACGCCGGGCGTGCGCCGGCTCGGCGTGAAGGAGGTTGAATGATGCGCCGGCTGCCAGCGAGCGGCACGAAGCCGTCACGCAGCGAGCCGGAATACCGACACGGCGGCCCGCAGGCGCGCCGCCTGCTCGTCCAGCGACGATGCGGCGGCGGCCGCCTGCTCGACGAGCGCGGCGTTCTGCTGGGTGACTTCGTCCATTTGCGCGACCGCCAGCCCGATCTGTTCGATACCGGTGCTTTGCTCGACCGATGCCGCCGAAATCTCGCCCATGATGTCGGCCACCCGGTCGATCGACCGGACGATCTCCGTCATGCGCTCACCGGCCGTCTCGACGAGCCGGCTGCCGCTGCCGGCCCGCTCGACCGACGCGTCGATCAATCCCTTGATGTCCTTCGCGGCCGCGGCGCTGCGTTGCGCGAGCGAGCGGACTTCCGATGCGACGACGGCGAACCCGCGCCCCTCCTCGCCGGCCCGCGCGGCTTCCACCGCGGCGTTGAGCGCCAGGATGTTGGTCTGGAATGCGATGCTTTCGATGACGACGGTAATGTCGGCGATCCGCACCGATCCATCCGAGATCTGCCGCATCGTTTCGACGACCGCCTGCACGGCGGCGCCGCCCAGTTCGGTCGCATCCTTCGCCTGGGTCACGAGCGCATTCGCCTGGCGTGCGTTGTCGGCGTTCTGTTTGACCGTGGACGTCATCTGCTCCATGCTGGCGGCCGTCTCCTGCAGCGACGCGGCCTGCTGCTCCGTGCGCTGCGACAGATCCAGGTTGCCTTGCGCGATCTCGCCGGTGCCGGTGGCGATCGAGTGGGTCGTGGTCTGGATTTCGGCGATGGTGTCGGTCAGCCGCGCCTTCATGTCGCCCAGCGCGACGAGCAGGCTGCCGGGCGCGGCATGCGCCGTATCGAACTGCACGTCCAGTTCGCCGGCGGCGATGCGGGCCGCGATCTGCGCCGCCTGCGCGGGCTCGCCGCCCAGCGTGCGCCTGACGCTGCGCAGCACACCCCATGCAATCGCCGCGAGCGCCGCGGCAATGACGAGCGTGACGACGCCCAGCACCGTCGCGAGCCGGGTAAACGCCGCATTGATGTCATCGTAGAAGAATCCCGTGCCGATCCACCAGTCCCAGTCCGGAATCGCGACCACGCCCTGCAGCTTCGGCTCGAGGTCCGCGTCGGGGCTGCGCTTGATCAGCACGTCGACGAGCGCGAAATGCGCCTGCGCCATGCCCGCGCGGTACGCCTCGCTGTCGGTCATGCCGCTGGTCGTGCGGTTGCCCTTCGCGCGCGTGCCGATGAACTTCGCGTTCGGATGGACGAGGTTGACGCCGTCGGACGTCGTGACCCAGAAGTAGCTCTTCGAATTCGCGTTGAGCGCCGCCAGCGCGGCCTTGGCCTGCTGCTGCGCCTGCTCCTGCGTGAGCGTGCCGCTCGTCTGCATCGCGCGATACGAATCGACCAGGTGCTCGGCCTTGGTCAGCAGAATGACGATCTCTTCGCGGCGGCTGTCGATCAGCGCGTCGCGCAGCGTGTGCAGCGACAACGCGGCGAGCAGGACGATACCGAGCAGCGCCGCGACGACGAGCATCAGCAGTTTGGTGGACAACTTCATGCGGGGGCCTCGCAATATTAACCGTTCGGTACATATATCGGCCTGGGCAGCCCGGCCTTGAACGATTCAATATCGGTAATTACCCTCGCTCCGTGCGCTGATCGAACGCGCGCCGGGACGCGACGCGACGGGCCCCGGCGGCCTCGCGGCCGCGTCCCGTCACGTCATGGCGATCGACGAACCGGCTTACAGCCCCAGCTGCGTCGCGAGCTGGCCGATGTCCGACACTTCGTAATAGTTGTAGAACGGCGTGCCCGGCTCGTGGCCGCGGTTCACGAACGCCTTGTGCTTGATCCCCAGATCCTCGGCCGTCATCAGGTCGTAGCGCAGGCTCGACGATACGTGCAGCACGTCCTCGGGCTTGCAGCCGAGCTTGTCGAACATGTATTCGAAGCCCTGCATCCGCGGCTTGTACGATTGCGCCTGCTGCGCGGTGAACACCGCATGGAACGGCGCGCCGAGCTTGTCGACGTTGCTCATGATCTGCTCGTCCATCGCGTTCGACAGGATCACGAGCTTGTACTTCGACGCCAGCCGCGACAGCCCGGCCGGCACGTCCGGATGCGGGCCCCAGGTCGGCACCGCATGATAGAAAAGCTCGGCCTCGGCTTCGTCGAACGTCACGCCGAGTCGCGCACAGGTGCGGCGGACCGAGTTGACGACGACGTCGCGGTACGGCTTCCACGCGCCGAGCACCTCGTCGAGCCGATAGGCGGCGAACGCGCGCACGAAGGCCTCCATCGTGGCCGGCGACAGCCGGTCCGCGTAGATTTCGCGCGCCGTCTCGGCCATCCGGAAATGGGTCAGCGTGCCGTAGCAGTCGAAGGTGATGTACTTCGGTTCAAACTGGATCATGGTCGGGTCCTGTCGGTGTGAAGCCCCGGCAGGGCCGGGGATGGGCTGGGTTCAACGAAATTGAATCAGGGCAAAAAGTCGTTCGCGCATCGTTCGGCGCCGCTCAAAACGCAGAATCGCCGCGTGTTGCCTGGCGCATGCAGCACGATCTGCGGTGCGATCGGGCGTGGCGCCGCGGCGCCGGCCAATGAGCGCCGCGCCACCGCGGCGGGCGCGCCTGCCGGTGCGGCCCTTCGGCAGGCGGCAGCGCCGCCGTGCATGCATCGTAGAGGCATTCCCACAGCAGGAGTGGCCGGATTGGCCGGCCGCGCCGGCACGATCCGCGCGTTCGTGCGCGCCGATCATGCGGGTTTGCATCGATCGTGCGCGAGCGGCCGCCGCACCTCGAAAACAGGCGAATCGTCCTATCCGCGCCGCACCCGCGCTGGCAGAGTCGACCTGTCATTTCCACCCATCCGGAGTCCGGCGTGTCCGACCTCAATCCTTCCCGCACGCTTACCTATCGCCCGTTCACCGAAACGGACCTGCCCGCTGCGCATCGTCTGTCGGAAGCCGTCAAGTGGCCGCACCGCATCGACGACTGGCGCTTCGCGTTCCAGCTCGGCGGCGGCTTCGTCGCCGAGGATGAATCCGGCGTCGTCGGCACCGCGCTCGGCTGGCGCTTCGACGACGCGCATGCGTCCCTCGGCATGGTGATCGTGTCGCCCGAGCGCCAGGGCTGCGGCATCGGCCGCGAGCTGATGACCCGCGTGGTCGACAGCCTCGGTGAGCGGACCGTGTTTTTGCATGCGACGCCGTCCGGCGAACCGCTCTACGCGAAGTTCGGCTTCGCAGCGATCGGCACGGTCGATCAGCACCAGGGCGCCGCGTTCCAGCCGCCGCTGATCTCGCTGCCGCCCGGCGAGCGGCTGCGCCCGCTCGGCACCAACGACGGGCCGCGCCTCGCCGCGCTCGCATCGCGCGCGGCCGGCTACGAGCGCGGCGCGGTGATCGACGCGCTGCTCGACGTCGCGAACGGCATCGCGCTCGATCGCGACGGCGAGCTGCTCGGCTTCGCGCTGTTCCGCCGCTTCGGCCGCGGCCACGTGATCGGCCCGGTGGTCGCGCCCGATGCGCTGCGCGCTCAGGCGCTGATCAGCCACTGGCTCGCGCTGCACGAGGGCATGTTCGTGCGGCTGGACGTGCCGGGCGACAGCGGGCTGTCCGACTGGCTGCAGGGGCTCGGGCTGCCGCGCGTCGACACCGTCGTCGCGATGGCGCGCGGCACGCAGCCGGCCCGCGACCCGGCGCTGCGCCCGTTCGCGATCGTGAACCAGGCGCTCGGTTGAGGGGGCGCGCACGATGAGCTTTCTCTACAAGGCCGACCCGGTGCGGGGCGCGCAGTGGGCGGCGCGCTTCGCGCAACAGGCGCCCGATCTGCCGTTCCGGATCTGGCCGGACCTCGGCGACGCCGCAGCCGTCCGCTATCTCGCCGCATGGCAGCCGCCGGACGATCCGGTCGCGCTGCTGCCGAATCTCGAGGTCGTGTTCTCGGTCGGCGCCGGCATCGACCAGTTCGACCTGTCGCGCGTGCCTTCGCACATCCCCGTCGTGCGGATGATCGAGCCGGGCATCGTCGAAGGGATGGTCGAATACGTGACGCAGGCCGTGCTGACGATTCATCGCGACCTGTTCGACTATGCGGCGCAGCAGCGCGACCAGGTGTGGCGCGAGCATCCCGTGCGCGCGGCCGCATCGCGGCGCGTCGGCGTGCTCGGGCTCGGCACGCTCGGCCAGGCCGTGCTCGACACGCTGCGGCGCTTCGGTTTCCCGTGCGCCGGCTGGAGCCGCACGCCGCGCACGCTCGACGGCGTCGACTGCTACGCGGGCGATGCGGCGCTCGACGCGTTCCTCGCCCGCACCGACATCCTGATCTGCCTGCTGCCGCTCACCGACAGCACGCGCGGCCTGCTCGGCGCGCGCGTGTTCGACGCGCTGCCGGCCGGTGCATCGCTGGTGCAGGTCGGGCGCGGCCCGCAGCTGGATTCGGCGGCGCTGCTCGCGGCGCTCGCGAGCGGCCGCCTCGACAGCGCGATCCTCGACGTGACGGACCCCGAACCGCTGCCGCCCGGCCATCCGTTCTGGACGCACCCGCGCATTCGCATCACGCCGCACATCGCCAGCGCGACGCGGCCCGACACCGCGGTCGACGCGGTGCTCGCGAACCTCGCGCGCCATCGCGCGGGCCAGCCGATGATCGGCGTCGTCGACCGCACGCGCGGCTACTGACCTGCTGCGCGCCCCGGCCCGCCGGGCGCGCAGCAGAAAATGCCGAAGCGCCCCGTGCAAACGCCGCGCGCATACGTTTCGGGCCGCAAATTGAAGACGCATGCGGAATTCTCGCCCGTTAGCATGAACTCACCGCTGACACCTGACGAGAGTCCCGCCTTCCCATGAACCAAGCCGCGCTGATCGAAGCCGATCGTCAACACCTGATCCATCCCGTCGTCAATTACCGTGCGCACGAAGCGCGCGGCGTCACCGTGCTGGAATCCGCGGACGGCGTGTTCCTGCGCGACGCCGCCGGTCACACGCTGCTCGACGCGTTCTCGGGCCTGTGGTGCGTGAACGTCGGCTACGGCCGCGACAGCATCGTGAAGGCCGCCGCCGACCAGATGGCGAAGCTGCCCTACGCGACCGGTTATTTCCATTTCGGCTCGCAGCCGGCGATCGAGCTCGCCGAACGGCTCGCCGCGCTCGCGCCGCCGTCGCTGAACCGCGTGTACTTCACGCTCGGCGGCTCGGACGCGGTCGATTCCGCGGTGCGCTTCATCACGCACTATTTCAACGCGACCGGCCGCCCGTCGAAAAAGCAGATGATCGCGCTGGAGCGCGGCTATCACGGCTCGTCGTCGTTCGGCGCCGGCCTCACCGCGCTGCCGGCGTTCCACCGCCATTTCGACCTGCCGCGCGCGGACCAGCACCATATTCCGTCGCCCTACCCGTACCGCCATCCGCTCGGCGACGATCCGCAGGCGCTGATCGCCGCGTCGGTCGCCGCACTCGAAGCGAAGGTCGCCGAACTCGGCGCGGACAACGTCGCCGCGTTCTTCTGCGAGCCGGTACAAGGCTCGGGCGGCGTGATCGTGCCGCCGGCCGGCTGGCTGAAGGCGATGCGCGACGCGTGCCGGCGCCTCGGCATCCTGTTCGTCGCCGACGAGGTGATCACCGGCTTCGGCCGCACCGGCCCGCTGTTCGCCTGCGAGGCCGAACAGGTCGACCCCGACCTGATGACCGTCGCGAAGGGATTGACCGCCGGCTATGCGCCGATGGGCGCGGTGCTGATGTCCGACGAAATCTACGAAGGAATCGCTGGCGACCGCGCCGATGCGCCCGTGGTCGGCCACGGCCATACGTATTCCGCGCATCCGGTGAGCGCGGCGATCGGCCTCGAGGTGCTGAAGCTCTATCACGAAGGCGGGCTGCTCGCGAACGGCCAGGCGCTCGCGCCGCGCTTCGCCGCGGGGCTCGATGCGCTGCGCGCGCATCCGCTCGTCGGCGACGCCCGCTCGGTCGGCCTGCTCGGCGCGCTCGAACTGGTAGCCGACAAGGCGCACAAGACGCGCTTCGACGCTGCGCTGAACGTGCCGGACAAGATCGCGGCCGCCGCGTACGCGAACGGTGTGGTGTTCCGCGCGTTCGGCGATGGCGTGCTCGGCTTCGCGCCGGCGCTGAGTTTCACCGCGGGCGAGTTCGACCTGCTGTTCGAACGCGTGCGCAAGACGCTCGACGACGTGCTGGCCGATTCGGGCGTGCAGCGCGCGCTCGACGCCGCGCACGCGCAGCCGGCCTGACTGGCCAAGGGAAAGCCGGGCTTGTGGCCGCCATCGTTCGACTCTAAAGTAACCGGACATTCCATTTTTGCCTTCTCACGTGAACATGACGGACAGCAAGCTGGATCGCATCGACCTGCGCATCCTCTCCCAGTTGCAGAAGCGCGGCCGCATGACCAACGTCGAGCTGGCCGATGCGGTCGGGCTGTCGCCCAGTCCATGCCTGATCCGCGTGAAGCGGCTCGAGAAGGCCGGTTACATCGGCGGCTACGGCGCGCACATCCAGCTCGAGAAACTCGGCGACGTGCAGGTCGTGTTTACCGAGGTCACGCTGGCCGACCATCGGCGCGAGGATTTCGACCGCTTCGTCGCGGCGATCCGCAACGTCGACGAGATCGTCGAATGCCACCTCGCGAGCGGCGGCTACGACTACCTGCTGAAGTTCATCACGCGCAGCGTGAGCCATTACCAGACGATCGTCGAAGGGCTGCTCGAGCAGAACATCGGCATCGAGAAGTATTTCAGTTACGTGATCATCAAGTCGCCGTTCGTCAAACGGCACTACCCGCTCGAATCGCTGTTCGGCGAACGTCACTGACACCCGGTGTGCGTCATCCCGTCACGCGGCAGCCCGCTGCCCGCGCGGGGGGAGTCGCGCCTGCTCCGTCGTCGTTGTCGAACCGCTTCATTCAAGGACCTGTCATGCCGCTTACGCTGTCCCGAACCGAACTCGTTCGCACCGCCAACCTGATCGACGGCGCCTGGCGCGATGCGCTCGACGGCCGCCGCTTCGCCGTCACCGATCCCGCCACGCTCGAGACCGTTGCCCACGCACCCGACAGCGGCGCCGCCGACGCGCGCGCGGCGACCGACGCGGCGGCCCGCGCGCTGCCTGCGTGGCGCGCGACGCCCGCGCGCGAACGCGCCGCGATCCTGCGTGCCTGGCATGCGGCGATCGTCGCGCACACCGACGATCTCGCGAAGCTGATGTCGCGCGAACAGGGCAAGCCGCTTGCCGAAGCGCGCGGCGAAGTCGCGTACGGTGCATCGTACGTGCTGTGGTTCGCCGAGGAAGCGACGCGCACGTACGGCGACCTGATCCCGCAGCAGCAGCGCGGCAAGCGGTTGAGCGCGGTGAAGGAGCCGATCGGCGTCGTCGCGGCAATCACGCCGTGGAATTTCCCGCTCGCGATGATCGCGCGCAAGATCGCACCCGCGCTCGCGGCCGGCTGCACGGTGGTCGCGAAGCCGGCGGAGGACACGCCGCTGACCGCGCTCGCGCTCGCGTTGCTCGCGCAGGAAGCCGGCGTGCCGGCCGGTGTGCTGAACCTGATCACCGCGTCGCGCGAACGCGGCATCGACGCGGCGGCCGACTGGCTCGCCGACGGCCGCGTGCGCAAGATCACGTTCACCGGCTCGACGCCCGTCGGCAAGCTGCTCGCGCGCGAATCGGCGGCGACGTTGAAGAAGCTGTCGCTGGAGCTCGGCGGCAATGCGCCGTTCATCGTGTTCGACGACGCCGAGCTCGATGCCGCGGTCGACGGGCTGATGGCCGCCAAGTTCCGCAACGGCGGGCAGACCTGCGTATCGCCGAACCGCGTGTACGTGCAGGCCGGCGTCTACGACGCGTTCGCCGCGAAGCTCGCCGCACGCGTCGCCGCGTTGAAGGTCGCGCCGGCGACCGACCCGGCCGCGCAGATCGGCCCGATGATCAACGCGCGCGCGGTCGACAAGATCGCGCGCCACGTCGGCGATGCCGTCGAACGCGGCGCACGCGTGCTCGCGGGCGGCAAGCGCCTGACCGAGCTCGGCGCGAACTACTACGCGCCGACGGTGCTCGCCGACGCCACCGCCGACATGCAGCTCACTTGCGAGGAAACCTTCGGCCCGGTCGCCGCGCTGTTTCGCTTCGATACGGAGGACGAAGCGGTCGACGCCGCGAACGACACGCCGTTCGGGCTCGCCGCGTATTTCTACACGCAGGACGTGCGGCGCATCGCGCGCGTGTCGGCGCGGCTCGAAACGGGCATCGTCGGCATCAACGAAGGCGCGCTCGCGAGCGAGGCCGCGCCGTTCGGCGGCGTGAAGGAATCGGGCTATGGTCGCGAAGGTTCGCGCTATGGGCTCGACGATTATCTGTCGATCAAGTACCTGTGCCAGGGCGGGCTCGACTGAACGGATGAATCCGGGCCGTCCGCGAGGACGGCCGTCGCCGTGTCCGGTCAAGCTACGCGCATTGACATCGGAACCGATCGGTCCATATAATGAATCCAACTTCAGGCACCGCATCGTTTGCGAAACCGATCAATGGCAAATCCGGCTGGCGTGGGCCGTCCGCGCGAATTCGAACTGGGCGATGCCGCGCGCGACGCGATGGACGTTTTCTGGGATCGTGGCTATGAGGGCGCGTCCCTGCCCGACCTGATCGCCGGCACCGGCTTGTCGCGCGGCAGTCTCTACAAGGCATTCGGCGACAAGAAGGCGCTGCTGCTGGCGGCGCTCGACCTGTATATGGCCGACGGGCTCAAGGCGACCGCCGACATCCTGTCGCAACCCGGCCCCGTGAAGGACGCCATTCGCGACTCGCTGTTGCGCTATGCCCGGCTGTCCATTGGCGAGGCCGGCCGGCGCGGCTGTCTCGCGGTCGCGATGACCACCGAGCTGGCCGCGCGCGATGCCGATGTCGCGGAACGCACCGGGCGCATGTTCCGGCGCCTGCAGCAGCTCTATGCGGGCGCGATCGTCCGCGGCCAGGCGAGCGGCGAGATCCCCGAGCAGGACGAACAGGTGCTGGCGCGTTTGCTCGTCTGCCAGGTCGAGGGCATGCGCGTGCTGGGGAAAACCGGCGTCCCCGAGCACGACATGCTTGCGCTGGTCGACCGCACGATGCGCATCCTCGACTGATATTTTTTACCCAATTTGGAACCGATTGGTTCCGTATGGAGAGCCATCCATGTCACGGAATGACCCCGTATCACCCGACCCGCGTCGCTGGGCCATGTTTTCGGTCCTGCTCGTCGGCGCGTTCCTGCCGCCGCTGGATTTCTTCATCGTCAATGTCGCCCTGCCGTCGATTCGCGCGGAACTGGGCGCCTCGTCGTCGGCCGAGCAACTCGTCATTTCGTCGTATGCGGGCCTGTACGCGGTGACGCTGATCACCGGCGGACGATTGGGCGACCTGTTCGGCCGCGGGCGCGTGTTTTTCCTCGGCTTGATCGGCTTTGCGATCGCCTCGACGCTGTGCGGCCTCGCGAGTTCGCCGTGGACGCTCATCGTCGGCCGCGCGTTGCAGGGCGTGACGGCCGCGATCATGGCGCCGCAGGCGCTCGCGTCGATCCAGGCGATCTTTCCCGAATCGGAAAAGCCGCTCGCGCTCAGCCTGTACGGCGCGGTATTCGGCCTCGCCGCCGTGGTCGGGCAGGCGCTGGGCGGGATCCTGATCTCGCTGAATCTGTTGAACCTCGGCTGGCGCACGATCTTCCTCGTCAACCTGCCGCTGGCGATTCTGGTCGTCCTGTTCGGGATTCCGCTGCTGAAGGAAACGCGTGCACAGCATGCGCGCAAGCTCGACCTCGGCGGCACCGCGCTATCGATGCTGACACTGGGCGCGCTGATCGTGCCGCTGATCGAGGGGCGCGAAGCGAGCTGGCCGGCATGGGCATGGGTGTCGCTGCTCGCGGTGCCGGCCCTCGCGTGGGGCTTCTGGCGCTACGAGCGCCGGCTGGGCAGCCGCGGCGGCGCACCGCTGCTCGACCCGACCGCGCTCCGAGCCCCGGGGCTGGGCCGGGCGTTGCTGATCGCGCTGCTGCTGTACTCGATCGGCACGTTCTTCCTGCTGTTCTCCGTGTATCTGCAGAATGCATTGCACGTCGACGCGCTGAGCGCGGGCCTCGTGTTCCTGCCGTTCGGCGTGGGGTTCCTGCTCGGCCCGCTGTCGACGCCTGTCTGCTCGCGTGTCATCGGCGCTTACGTCAATCCGTTCGGCATGAGCCTGGAGATCGTC
>NZ_BCPP01000058.1:0-14073 GCF_016586125.1 Burkholderia sp. E168m23 | reverse complement strand
AGGCCGCGCCAGTACAGCCGGCGCGTGCCCGGCGCCAGAATCTCGACGAGCACGTCGTCTTCGTAGCGCAGGCCGGCTTCGTCGTCGGCGAGATCCATCGCGACGAAATACCGCGCGAGCACGTCCGGTGCGTCGTGACGCAGGTAGTCGGCCAGCGCTTCGTCGGCGAGCGGCGCGTCGAGACGCGCGGTCTGCACCGACAGGCGCTTGAACGGATCGAAGGCCTTGAACACGCCTGGTTCCAGCACCTTCACGAAATCGCCCTCGCTCATCAGCAGCGCGCGTTCGTTCTTTTTCACCACATGACGCTTCCACATATTTTTGTCCTTTTCTTCAATGGCCGCCGGGTAACGCGCATCGTGCGGATCGCGGGGCGACGCAATCGGGCGGGCGGCGCGCTGGCCGGCGTCGAAGTGCATGGCGACGCCTGCTGCATTGCGTCGTCGTGCGCCTTCGCGCGGGCCGTGCGGCCGCCCGGCCGATCGCGCGGAACCGCAACCGGTCCGACGCGCGGCGGGCCTGTCGGCCCGCACCGGCGGGTACTGCCTTCATACGAGACCGTCCTTGCGGACAGCGTTCGAGCGGGATTTGAACCCGCCACCGGCCGGCTTTCGCCGGCTGCTCCACCTGGCTGAGCTTTCGAACAATGGGCGCCCCGGGATTCGAACCCAGGCGAGGCATCCTGGCGCGCGCCCCTTTGCCTTCGTCTGTCCATGGCGGCATGCGCTACCGCGACGAACGAGGTTCGGCGGCGGCGCACCAGCAGGGCTTGTTGAACCCTGGCTCGTGGGCCAGCGGGACATCCGGCGTCTTTTATTTAGCGAGGAGCGTGCCAGTGAGCGGCTGGCGCTTCTGGAAATCTCTCAACACATTGAAGTTAAAAGGGAATTATCTGTTTTGCAGTGTCTGGCATCGACGCTGTCGGCACGTCACGATCCTGCATATTCGATACAATTGGATCGCTTCTTATCCCATGAGATAAACATGCGCAAAACCGTTGCGATCGGTTTTCTCGGCACCGTGCTCGACCAAGGCGGCCGCGCGCCGCGCCGTTACCGCAAATGGCGGCCGACGATTTCGCTGTGCGAGCAGCCCGACCTGCCGATCGACCGGCTCGAACTGCTGCATTCGCTGGACTACACGCGTCTCGCCAACCAGGTGCGGGACGATCTCGCGCGCGTGTCGCCGCGAACCGACGTGCGGCTCACGCCGGTCACGATCCACGATCCGTGGGATTTCGAGGAGGTTTATGCGACGCTGCACGATTACGCACGCGCGTACCCGTTCGACCTCGAACACGAGGATTACCTGATCCACATCACGACCGGCACGCACGTCGCGCAGATCTGCTGGTTCCTGCTCGCGGAAGCGCGCTATCTGCCCGCGCGCCTCGTGCAGACCGGGCCGCCGCAGCGGACCGACGAAGGGCCGAGCGGGCCGGGCACGATCTCGGTGATCGATCTCGACCTGTCGCGCTACAACCGGATCGCGCAGCGCTTCACGCGCGAGCGCGACGAAACGGTGTCGTTCCTGAAGGCCGGCATCGCGACGCGCAACGCGCGCTTCAATGCGCTGATCGAGCAACTCGAGCGCGTGGCGGTGCGTTCGCGCGCGCCGATGCTGCTGGTCGGGCCGACGGGGGCCGGCAAGTCGTTTCTCGCGAAGCGCGTGTACGAGCTGAAGCGTGGCCGGCATCGGCTCGCGGGGCCGTTCATCGAGATCAACTGCGCGACGCTGCGCGGCGACGCGGCGATGTCGACGCTGTTCGGTCACGTGAAGGGTGCGTTCACAGGGGCGCAGTCGGCGCGGGCGGGGCTGCTGCGCGCGGCGGACGGCGGGCTGCTGTTTCTCGACGAGATCGGCGAACTCGGGCTCGACGAACAGGCGATGCTGCTGAAGGCGATCGAGGAGAAGCGCTTCCTGCCGGTCGGCGCGGACGTCGAGGCGACCAGCGATTTCGAACTGATCGCGGGCACGCACCGCGATCTGCGGCAGATGGTGGCGGCCGGCACGTTCCGCGAGGACCTCTATGCGCGGATCAACCTCTGGACCTATGAATTGCCGGGACTGGCCGAGCGCCGTGAGGACATCGAGCCGAACCTCGAATTCGAGCTCGACCGTTTCGGTCGCGAGCAGGGCGAGCAGGTGCGGTTCAACGTCGAGGCGAAGCGGCGCTATCTCGCGTTCGCGGCCTCGCCGCGCGCGACGTGGGCCGGCAACTTCCGCGAGCTGTCGGCGTCGGTCACACGGATGGCGACGCTGGCCGATGCGGGGCGCATTACCGAGGCGCTCGCCGAACAGGAAGTCGAGCGGCTGACGCGCACGTGGTCGTCGCCGGGTGGCGCGAGTATGGCGGACGCGTGCGTCGACGCGGTGTTCGGTGCGCGTGCGGCGGAACTCGACCTGTTCGATCGTGCGCAGCTCGAACGCGTGCTCGACGTGTGCCGCACGTCGGCGAGCCTGTCGGAAGCCGGGCGCACGCTGTTCGCGGTGTCGCGGCAGAGCAAGAAGCAGCCGAACGACGCGGACCGGCTGCGCAAGTATCTCGCGCGGTTCGGGCTCGATTGGGACGGTGTGCGGCGCGCGCTCGACGGTGTGTGAGGGCGAGCGCGGCGCATGATGTCCGCGCTGCGGAGAGCGTTCGCGCGTGTCGTATCGTATGCGGTAACTTCAGGAGCATTCTAGTGATCGAGATTCCGTTGACGGTCAGGCCGTTGTTTGTCGCGGCCGGGTGGTGCGGCCCTGCCGACGGCCGCCTGTCGGCCCGCGACGGCGAACATCCGGGTGATGCGATCCTGCGTGAATTCGGCACGTTGATCGTGGGTGCGGAGCCGGCCCGGCGCAGCGGGGAAACCTGCGCGCCGATGGGAATCGCGTTTCGCGCACTGGAGCGTCAGGATGAACAGATTGCCGCGTGGGAGCGGGCGCTCGACACGACGATGATCGGAATCGCCGAGGACGATCTCGGCTACGTCGAGTTTTATGTCGATACGCAGGGCCGCGTGTTCACGACGAATTGCGTGATGGACGGCGTCTATCTGGCGGGATTCACGTTCGGCGACGCGATCGAACGCACGCTGCTCGGGCGGGTCTCGATTCCGCTATTGCTCGACAAGCAGGCGTCGATCGCCTATTACGGCGCGCATCTGACGGGCGACGACCCGCGCGTCATGACGGCCGCGCAGTTGCGGGCCGGCAATGACGGATCGCGCGCGGCGCCGTGATGCGGCGGAGCTTCAGCCGATGGCCGACGCGGCCGCCTCCTGGAACGGGGCCAGGAATGCCCAATCCGAATGCGCCGCCGCGATGTCCGCCAGCCCGCGCGCGAACGCGTGCACCGGCAGCCACGGATACCCGAACGCCGCGTGCAGCCGATCGAGTTTCAACGACTGCGGATCGTCGATCGTATCCATCCGTGCGATATGAATGTGCAGCGCGGCAACCCGCGCAACGTCGTCGTTTTCACCATCGATGGCGAACTGCCAGCGGTACGTGCCGTGTCCGATCCGCAGCGCGCCGCTGTCCTTTTGCCGCATCACGACGAGCCACGGCATGCTGCTGACGCCGTGCTCATCGACGGGCGGGGTCGTGCAGACGTAATAGGTTCGGCACTGCTCGAACCGCTCGCCGAATGCCTCGACCAGCGTATGCGCAATGGCCGCCGCGCCCGTCACGCGCGGCGGAAAATCGATGTCGTCGTTGGCGAGGGAAAAGCTCAGTTCGGCATTGGCCGCGAAGCAGTCCGCGATCAGCGCGGCCTGGTTCAGGTCCTTCGCGCGCAGATAGCATTCGAGCAGCGCGCGAACCGTGGCGGGATGAAGCGGGAAGGGCATGTTCGAGCCTCCTGTGTCGGGAAAGTATCGGGAAATCGGGCCGCCTGCAGGCCGCTAGGCTGGCCGAGGCCGCCGGTGCCTTTGCCGTATAATTTCGTTCCAAAGCTAAATTCGCATGACCGCACGGAGCGTCGACGTCATGGCCAAGCAGCAAGAGGAGTCCGTTCTGACCATTACCAACCCGGCCTGCCTGATCGACGGCACGGACACGGAATTTCGCCACCTGATCAACGGGCTGCTGCCGTTCGCGGCGCGCCTGCTGTCGGTGCGCGACGGTTTCGGCTCGTTGATCGGCCTCACCGGCATCCAGTATTCGCTGCTCGTGTCGGTCGCCCATCTGTCGCATGACGACGTCGTGACCGTCAACCGCCTCGCCGATCATCTGCACCTGAGCGGCGCGTTCGTCACGATCGAGACCGGCAAGCTGAAGAAGCTCGGCCTGATCGACAAACGCCCGGACCCCGACGACAAGCGCAAGATGCGGCTCACGGTCACGCCGGCCGGCTCGAAGCTGCTGAAAGCGCTCGTCGATACGCAGCAGCGCATCAACAACGTGCTGTTCGAAGGCGTGACGAAAACCGAATTCAAGGCGCTCTGCTCGGTGATCGACCGCCTCGTCACCAACGGCGATCGCGCGACGCTCGATCTCGCGCACATGATCGCTCGCCAGGAAAAAGGCTGACACGCGCCGGCTGCCGCGCTCAGTGCGCGGCCCACTCGATCGTATCCAGGTCGACCCCTTCGAGATGCATGTCCCACAGCGGGCTCAATTCGCGCAGCTTGCCGACCGTGTCGCGCACCTGCGCGATCACGCTGTCGACCTCGGCTTCGGTCGTGAAGCGGCCGAGCGTGAAGCGGATCGAGCTGTGCGCGAGCTCGTCGCTTCGACCGAGCGCACGCAGCACGTAAGACGGCTCCAGCGACGCCGACGTGCACGCCGAGCCTGACGACACCGCGACGCCCTTGATTCCCATGATCAGCGATTCGCCTTCGACGAAATTGAAGCTGACGTTCAGGTTGTGCGGAATCCGGCGTGCGAGGTCGCCGTTCACGTAAACCTCGTCGAGCGTCGACAGGCCGGCCAGCAGCCGGTCGCGCAACGCGCCGACGCGGCGGCTTTCCTCTGCCATTTCTTTCTTCGCCAGCCGGAACGCTTCGCCCATCCCGACGATCTGGTGCGTCGGCAGCGTGCCGGAACGCATTCCGCGCTCGTGGCCGCCGCCGTGCATCTGCGCTTCGATGCGCACACGCGGCTTGCGGCGCACGTACAGCGCGCCGATTCCCTTCGGGCCGTACACCTTGTGCGCGGTCACCGTCAGCAGGTCGACGTTCAATGCATTCACGTCGACCGGAATCTTGCCGGCCGCCTGCACCGCATCGCAGTGGAACACGATGCCGCGTGCGCGGCACAGTGCCCCGATCTCGGCCACCGGCTGGATCACCCCCGTTTCGTTGTTCGCGAGCATTACCGACACGAGGATCGTGTCGGCGCGCAGCGCCTGCCGTAACCCATCGAGGTCGAGCAGGCCGTCCTCCCGCACGTCGAGGTACGTGACGTCGAAGCCCTGGCGCTCGAGTTCGCGACACGTATCGAGCACGGCCTTGTGTTCGGTCTTCACCGTCACGAGGTGCTTGCCTTGGCCCTGATAGAAGTGCGCCGCGCCCTTGATCGCGAGGTTGTTGCCTTCGGTCGCGCCGGACGTCCATACGATTTCGCGCGGATCGGCGCCGAGCAGCGCGGCGACGTGCGCGCGCGCTTCCTCGACCGCCTGCTCGGCATCCCAGCCGTAGCTGTGGCTGCGTGAAGCCGGGTTGCCGAACTGCTCGTGCAGGAACGGCACCATCTTGTCGACCACGCGCGGATCGACGGGCGTCGTCGCGCTGTAGTCCATGTAGATCGGACGGGATTGCATCGAAAGGGACTCCGGAAAGCGACGTTTCGCGTGGGTCGCGAGCGCCGGTGAATACGGTTGGCGCAGTGTACGTGGACATTCGCGCGAGCCGCGCAACATCCATCCCGCCAGTATGGTTGTCTTTCAAACAAAGCTTTCAAGATCAGGGTTTACGACATCTTGAACCGGCTTTTGTGTTTACATTTAATAAAAGCTAAATAAAAAAGCTAATTAACGGTGCTTTGTTGATGCGGATTCCTCAGGGGAATCCGGAAATGCAACCCAAGGAGAACGAGATGAGCGAGAACCACGCAGGAACCGGCGCGGATGCCGACGAGCAGCGGCGTTTCCGCGCCGCGCTGTCGATGTTCGCGACGGGCGTCGCGGTGATTACCGCCCCGCGCAAGGAGGGGATGCCGATCGGCATCACGGTCGCGTCGTTCAATTCGGTGTCGCTGGACCCGCCGCTGATCCTGTTCTCGGTCGACCGCCGCAGCCTGAGCCTCGGCGACCTGGCCGGCGCGGATGGCTACGCGGTCAACGTGCTTGACGAGACGCAGCAGCACCTGTCGAACTCTTTCGCGAAAGCGAACGGCGACAAGTGGGGCTGGCGCGGCGGCGCGGCTGGCGACGACGGCATGGTGCTGCTGCCTGACGCACTCGCGACGTTCGAATGCGAACCGTATGCGCAGTACGACGGCGGCGACCACGTGATTTTCGTCGGCCGCGTGACGCGGCACCGCGCGCGCTCGGACGGACGCCCGCTGATCTTCTTCGGCGGTCGTTACCGCGCGCTCGACGGCGCGCATGCGCCATCCATGTGAATGCAACCCACGATTCATTCCCCCAGGAGCACATCATGATCAAGAACGGCACTCAGCACATCGCGTCGCTGCGCGACGGACGGCAGGTCTACCTGAACGGCCAGCCGGTCGGCGACGTGACCGCGCACGCGGCATTCCGCAATTCGATCCGCAGCTACGCGAGCCTGTACGACTACCAGGCGCGCGACGAGAACGTCGAGAAGATGACGTTCGTGTCGCCCGACTCGGGCAACCGCGTGAGCCGGATCTGGCAACTGCCGACGTCCTATGACGAACTCGTCGAGCGCCGTGCCGCGCTGGAAGCGTGGTCGGAGCTGCATTACGGCTTCATGGGCCGCTCGCCCGACCACGTCGCGTCGTGTCTCTCCGGCATGTATATGGGCGCCGACGTGTTCGAACAATACGACCCGGCACGCGCCGGCGCGCTGCGCGACTACTACCGTTATGCACGCGACAACGACCTGTTCCTGACCTACGTGATCGTGAATCCGCAGGCGAACCAGTCGAAGGCCGCGCACGAACAGGAGGACAAGTACCTCGCGGTCGGCATCGTCGATCAGGATGCCGAAGGCATCACGGTGCGCGGTGCGAAGATGCTCGCGACGAGCGGGATCATGGCGAACGAGGTGTTCTGCAGCTGCATCCAGCCGCTGCGCGAAGGCGACGAGATGTATGCGCTGTCGTTCGCGGTGCCGATGAACGCGAAGGGCATGAAGATCATGTCGCGCAAGTCGTACGAGGAGAGCGCGACGTCGGTGTTCGACAACCCGCTGTCGAGCCGCTTCGACGAGAACGACGCGGTGCTGTACTTCGACGACGTGAAGGTGCCGTGGGAGCGGATCTTCGTCGCCGGCAATACGGCGATGTGCGCGAAGCAGTTCCACGCGACACCCGCACACGTGTACCAGAACTATCAATGCCAGGTGCGCCTGATGACGAAGCTGCGCTTTCTCGTCGGGCTCGGCCTGAAGATCTCCGAGGTCAACGGAACGAACACGTTCCCGCAGGTGCGCGAAACGCTGGGCCAGCTCGCGGCCGAAGCGTCGATGGTCGAGGCGTGGGTCTACGGGATGGAAGCGAAGGGCACGGTCGTCAACGGCTTCTACGTGCCCGACCGCAACATGCTGTACGGCTCGCAGGTCGTCACGCAGCAACTGTATTCGAAGGTGCTCAACACACTGCGCGAGCTCGCCGGCGGCGGAATGATCATGTTGCCGTCCAGCGTGCGCGATTTCGAGAACCCCGACCTGCTGCGCATCATCGAGAAGACGCAGAAATCGCCGGTGTGCTCGTCGGAGGAACGCGTGAAGTTCTTCAAGCTCGCGTGGGACGCGGTCGGCTCCGAATTCGCGTCGCGCCACAACCAGTACGAACTGTTCTATGCCGGCGCGTCGTTCGTCACGAAGGGCCATGCGTATCGCACGTACGACTGGCAGCGTGCGTCGCATCTGGTCGATTCGATGCTCGGCAGCTATTCGCTGAACCAGGAACTGTCGACGCCGCGTGCCGCTTGACTAGCCGCATCGCAACCCCTTTTACCCGCTATCGCAATCAGGAGAGACAGATGGCCATCAACAAGCTTCACGACGAATTCCACACGCTGGACATGCAGCGCGACTGGCGGCTGCCGGAAGGCTATGACCCGGCGTCCGGCGCGCAGGAGCTGATCTTGTCCGGCGCGCTCGACACCGAGCGCAAGCGCGGCAGCCGCACGCGCCTGCTGCGCCTGCCGGCCGGGCTGCACACGAAGCAACCGTTCGTGCACGACTACTGGGAAGAGGTGTTTCTGGTCGAAGGCGACCTGACCGTCGGCAACGACGAGCACGGCGACGGCGGCACGCCGTTCAAGGGCTACACGTACGCGGTGCGTCCGCCCGGCGCGTGGCATGGCCCGTTCAAGTCGAACGGTGGCTGTGTGCTGCTGGAAATCCACTATTACGATCCGGCCTGAGTTCGGCCGATCCATGACAGACGGCGGGCCGCTGTATCGCGCGGCCCGCGACGAGGAGCATTCGATGAAAACCATCACGTTCGCGATCGACGGTCGCGACGGGCGCACCGAGCGCGCGATCGCGATCCACACGCTCGTGATCGCGGGCTGGACCGGCCGCGATACGGTCGCCATGGAAAGGCATATCCGCGAGCTGGAAGCGCTCGGCGTCAAGCGCCCGGCGGCGACGCCGGTGTTCTACCGCGTCGCGGCCGATCGCCTCGATCCGTCGCCGGCGATCCAGGTCTCGGGCGGGCAGAGCAGCGGCGAAGCGGAATTCGTGCTGGTGCGAGACGGTGGCGACACGTTCGTCGGCATCGCGTCCGACCACACCGACCGCGAGGTCGAGACATACGGCATCACGGTCTCGAAGCAGATGTGCGGCAAGCCGTGCGCGAACACGCTGTGGAGGCTCGACGACGTGACCGGTCACTGGGATCGGCTGGTGTTGCGTGCATACGCGACGATCGACGGCGAGCGCGTGCTGTATCAGGAAGGTAGCGTGACCGCGATGCGCACGCCGGACGATTTGCTCGCGCAGTTCGCGCGCGACGGCGGCCGCTTCGAGGACGGCACCGCGATGCTGTGCGGCACGCTCGCGGCGATCGGCGGCATCCGGCCGGCCGAGCGGTTCGAGGTCGAGCTGGAAGATCCGGTGCTGGGCCGCACGATCCGGCATGTGTATGCGGTGGACACGTTGCCCGTCGCGGGCTGACGCGAACCGAACCGCGAATGCGCGCTCAAGCGCGACAGATCGCAATGATCTCCGCGCTCGTCGCCTCGTCGAATGGCGCGTGCTCCCAGTCGCCGTACCAGTCGGCCGACACGAAACCGGCTGCCGTCACGCGCGCCTGCAATTCGGCGTGCGCGATGAAACGCAGCCGGCTCGTATTCGCCAGCAGCGTATCGTCGCGGCGGAAGCGGTAGTGCGTGTCGAACGTCACGATCGCGCCGTCGATCGCCCGCGCCGCGTGATGGAGATCGACGATGCCGAGTTCGTGCGACTCGACGCTGCGTGCCGATTGCGCGGGTGTCCATGCTCGCCACGGTTCGGTGCGCGGGTTGCGGGTATCGAACAGGAAGCAGCCGCCGTCGTCGAGCACGCGTCGCACGCCGCGCAGTGTCGCGTCGATGTCGTCGTCGGTCAGCAGGCACTGGAACGCGTGCCCGGTCATCACCACAGCATCGAACGGCGCACCGGGCGGCAGGCCGTCGAGCGCGCACGCGAACCAGCGTACGGCGTCGGCACCCGGCTGGCGTCGCGCGTAATCGATCATCGCCGGCGCGGGATCGATCGCGACGACGTCATGCCCGGCCGCCGCGAGCCGCCGCGCGAACGTGCCGGTGCCGCAACCGAGATCGAGGATGCGTCGCCGGGCGGCGCCGATCGCGGCGGCGTAGAACGCGAAGTCCCGATCGCCCGCGTTGAACAGGTCGTACACCGCGACGAGGCGCGGGTCGGTGTAGAGCAGGTCCGCGTCGGCGCGCGTCATGCGGCCGCTTGCGTCAGCGCTGCTGCACGGCTACCCGCAGCCCGAGCGCGATGAAGATCGAGCCGATGATCTTGCCCTGCCAGCGCGTGAGCCACGTGAGCCGCTTCACGATGCGGCCGAGCGGGCGGATCGAGCATGCGATCAGCGTCGTGTAGAGCGAGCTGAGCACGACGAAGATCAGCCCGAGCACCGCGAACTGCACGAACGTCGAGCCGCGTTCCGGATGCACGAACTGCGGCATGAACGCGAGAAAGAACAGCGCGGTCTTCGGATTCAGCACTTCGGCGGGAATCGCCTGCAGGTACGCCTTGAGCGGCGTGACGGGCGACACCTGCGGCAGCGACGGATCGGACGGTTTCTCGAGCAGCGCCCGCACGCCGAGATAGATCAGGTACGCGGCGCCGACCAGCTTCACGACGTTGAACGCGAGTGCCGACGTCATCAGCAGCGCCGACAGCCCGACGGCCGCGAACAGCGTATGCACGAAGTCGCCGCTCGCGACGCCGAGGCCGGTCAGGATGCCGGTCTTGCGCCCACCCTGCACGGTGCGGCTCAGCACGAGCAGCACGGCGGGGCCAGGGATCAGGAACAGGCCCAGAACGACGGCCGTAAAGGTGGTCAGCGTGGTCAGGTCGAACATGGCGGCTCCGGCAGGTTGGCGCGGCGGCAGGGGATCGGCGCATTGTATTCGGTTCGGCGCGCGGCCGCAGACGCGCCCTCGAACGGCGCGGCTGCGTCGGCGCCTTTCTGGTATAAGCACGACAGGACGCGCAGGCGTCCGGCCTTTTTTCACAGCCCGTCGTTCCATGCGCGACCTTCCATCGATCACCGATCCTGCCGCGGACGCCGACGTCTATCACGTGCCGCGTCCGCTCGTCGTGTTCGGCGGCTCGGTCGTCGAGCCCGAGTGGCGGCTGGAGCGGCACAGCCATCGCCAGGCGCAGCTGCTCTACACGCTGAGCGGGGTCATCTATTGCGAGATCGACGGCGGCGTGTGGACCGCGCCGCCGCAATGCACGGTCTGGATTCCCGGCGATGTCCCGCATGCGGCGCGCGGCTCGGCCGGCGCCACTTTCTACGCGGTACTGGTCGAACCCGACGCGGCGCTCGACCTGCCCACGCGCTGCTGCACGCTCGCCATGTCGCCGCTGTTGCGCGAGCTGCTGCTGAAGGCGGCCAGCTTCCCGAACCTGTACGACGTCGACGGGCCGCAAGGGCGGCTGGTGGCGACGCTGCTCGACGAGCTCGTCGCGGCCCCGGTCGAGGACTTGTACTTGCCGATGCCGGCCGATCGCCGGCTGCGCAAGCTGATCGACCATCTGCTCGACGACCCGGCCGACAAGTCGCCGCTGCCCGAACTCGCGCGGCGTGCGGGCATCAGCGAGCGCAGCCTGACGCGCCTCGCGACGAAGGAGCTCGGCATGAGCCTCGGCGACTGGCGCCGGCGGCTGCACGTCGCGCTGTCGCTGCGGATGCTGACGACCGGCCGCCGCGTGCATCAGATCGCGATCGATCTCGGCTACGAGAGCGCGAGCAGCTTCGTCACGATGTTCCGCAAGGCGACCGGTAAGCCGCCGACGCAATTCCTGACCGACCGGCAACGCTGAACCGCCGGACTGCGCGCCCGCGCCCGTTTGGCCGGATTGAAAAAGCAGTTGGCCGGGATGAGAAATGACGCATGAGGGCTCGATCCATAAAATGAGAATCGTTCTCATCTGGAGGCCGACATGCAAATCACCACGACCGAATTTCCGTTTGTCTGGCTGCGTTACAGCGGCTCGACCCACACCGATCCCGCCCGACTGATTGCCGAACTCGACGCGTTGCTCGCGCGCCGCGAGCGCTTCGTTCTTCTGACCGACGATGCGCCGTCCGGCGACGACCGCGCCGACAACGATCACGAGATGCGCAAGCAGCTCGCGAAGTGGAGCAAGGCCAACCGCGCGCTGTCGCGCGAATGGATTCCCGGGATGATCGCGATCGAGCCCAATGCGGCGCGGCGCGTGGCGCTCAATGCCTTTTCGGGCGCCTTCGAGAAAGTCTGGGGCTATCCGCTGAACGCGGCGGCGAGCCGCGACGACGCGCTGGCGCTCGCGCAACGGCTGCTCGCCGAACCGGCGCCCGGCATCGCGGCCGCGAACGCCTGACCCGACGGCCGCGCCGCTCGCGCGACTTGCGTCGACCTCGACCTCGTCACGTCGCACGGTGTGCGCACGCGCGCCGCGGCCTATCGCAACCACGCAGAGGTGTCCGGTGGACAATCCGATCCGCGCGATGCGCATCTTCACGCGCATCGTCGAAATGAACAGCTTCACGCGCGCGGCGCAGGCGCTCGGCATTTCGCGCGCCACCGCCACGCGCACCGTGCAGGAGCTCGAAGCGGCGCTCGGCATGCCGCTGCTGGTGCGCACGACGCGCGCGTTGCGGCCGACGCCCGAAGGCGACGCGTATTACCGGCGCTGCGTCAGCATCACGGCGGACGTCGACGAGCTCGAAGCCAGCATCCGCGGCGCCGCGCTGCATCCGAGCGGGCCGCTGCGCGTCGAGCTGCCGGCGTCGGTGGCGAGCACGATCGTGTTGCCGGCGCTCGGCGAATTTCATGCGCGGCATCCCGATCTCGAGCTGACGCTTGCCGTGGCGGGGCGCGCGGGCGACCGCATCGGCGACGCGATCGACTGCAGCATCCGGCTCGGTGCGCTGCCCGATTCGTCGCTCGTCGCGCGTCGGCTCGGCTCGCTCGAACGCGTGACGTGCGCGAGCCCCGCGTATCTCGACCGCTTCGGCGTGCCGCGCACGCCCGACGATCTGGGCGCGCATCGCGCGGTAGGCGGGTCGCACGTGTTCGGCCAGCGTTCGGCGGAGCTCGAGTTCGTGGTGGACGACGCGGTACGCAAGGTGCGGCTCGACGGCATCGTCAGCGTGGACGACGAGCAGGCGTATCTCGCCTGCGGCGTGCACGGCCTCGGGTTGATCCAGCCGACGCGCGTTGCCGCGCAGCCGCTGATCGATGCGGGACGGCTGCGGGAAGTGTTGGCGGGCTGGCAACCCGATGCGCTGGCCGTGTCGGCCGTCTACGTGAAGCGGCCGCACGTGTCGCCCGGCGTGCGCGCGTTCGTCGACTGGATCGCGGAGCGTTTCGTGCAGGCCGGATACGAGCAGGAAGGGCTGGCGGCGGCGGGGGCGGTGGGGTGGCGGCCGGCGCTGCCGGGTGCAGCCGCTACCGGCGATCGCTACAGCGGACTGGTAGCGGTGGCGTGACGGCAGCAGACTGACGGAAGACCTCGAGCAGCGTTCGCGAGGCGGAACGCGCCGGCCATCCATTCGATCTGTATCGAACGATGTAAATATTTTGGCGATTCAGCACGAAATTCGCCGGAATATTTTCATCGGGGGCCGAACGGCCAGCCGTGCAGCCGTATAGGGCGAGTCGGGGTGTGCGCGTGCATCACGCATCGACACCCGACACACACGGCGTATGGAACGGGCGCGCTACACCGCCCTGAGCCGCCCCAATTCTTCCGCCAGGAAGTCGACGAACGCGCGAATCCGCGTGGACATCTGGTGACGCTGCGCATACACCGCGTAGATGTCGGCGCTCGGCGTTTCATGATCGGGCAGCACGACCACCAGCCTGCCGTCGGCGAGATAGTCGCGCAGATCCCATTCCGCACGCATCAGGATGCCGTGCCCGTCGAGCGCCCACTTCACCGCGATCTCGCCGTCGTTCGTCGTCAGGTTGCCGTTGATCCGCACGGCTTCCGTGTGGCGGGCCGCGCCGCGCCCGCTCGTCAGGCGCCACACGCCGTAACCTTCGTCGCCTTGCCGGATGCCGATGCAGTTGTGCCGCGTCAGGTCGTGCGGCGTGCCGGGCACCCCGTGCCGCGCGAGATACGCGGGCGCCGCGCACAGCAGCCGGCGGTTCGGCGCCAGCCGCCGCGCGACGACGCGCGTGTCGGGCGGCTCGCCGAAGCGAATGCACACGTCGAACGCGTCGTCGGTGAGCGGCGGCGGCATCACCGACAGCTGCAACTGCACCGACAC
>NZ_BCPP01000057.1:0-14181 GCF_016586125.1 Burkholderia sp. E168m23 | reverse complement strand
ATCGTGCCGCCGGGCGGCGGCGCCTCCGCGGCCGGGTCGCCGTCCGCGAGCTTCAGCATCCCGTACGCATGGCCGACGAGATAGCCGATCGTCGTGTAGGCCCCTGCATTGCGCACGTAGTCGAAGCAGCAGTGGCGGATCAGGCGCGCGATCGTGATGTTGCGCAGCCGCTCGCCGTCGGCGAGCGCGACCCAGCCGACCCGCGGGTCACGCAGCAGCGCCTCGAACGACGCGACGTCCGGCGACGCGAAGCTGCCGAAATCGACGATGCCCGCATGCGGACGGTTCGCCTTGACGAGATTCAGCGCGTCCGCGACGGTTTTGGCGCGCCATACGTCCCAGCCGCGCGACGCGAGCACATCGACGAGCGCTGCATCGTGTTGCTGCGACAGGTAGACGAGCGGCCGCGACGGCGCGACGGGATTGTGCCGGACCGCGATGAACGGCAGCGCGCTCACCAGCCGTTCGACATCCCGCGGGCCCGACATGCTCAGCTGACAGCAATGGTTCACGATCGCCTCGCCGCATAAGGGTATGTATCGGAGCGGCCGTTGCCCGATCGTGCGCGGCGGGGCCCGTGGTCCCGCGGCGCGGCGCCGCTCCGTCCTCGAATCGATACCGCGTCATCGGCAGAACACGACGCGCTGCGTGTAGATCTGCGGCTCGACGACAGGCTTCGTCGAGCCGTTGAGATCGTCGCGATAGGCGCGGTAGGTCTTGCCGTTCACCGTCACGTCCGACGCGCGGGCCGTCTCGATCCGGTCGAGCCCGGCGTGCCGCCATTCGTTCACCCGCTCCGCCGCCGTGACGCTCGACTCGCCCGCGATCTGCTGCGTGATCGCGCTGCCGTCGCTCCACGGCTGCGTCTGCATGTCCTCGGTGTGCTGCATCGCGCCGACCGTCTTGCCGGTCGACTTCGGCCCGTTCTGCGCGTCGAACGGCGCACCGCGGCCGTACACCGGCGATTGCCACGACGGCGCGTGACCCGCTTCCGGCATCATGTAGATCATCTGCGGATCGCCGATCATCATCATCGGCGCGCATGCCGTGTTGTCGGGACGGCCGAGCGTCGACAGCGCCTGCTGGACGCTCGCGGCATTCGCGAGGGTCTGCTCGCTCAGGATGACGAAGACCGCGGGATTCTGGAAAACCGACTGCGCAGCGGCCTGCACGCTGGCCAGCCACAAAGCGATCAAAAAGATCCTCATGATTGAGGCCTCCTTGCATCCTCGTCACGCAAAAAGAGGTGTTGACCTCGGGGATGGGAGCAACACCCGTCAAACCGGAAAAGACTGTCGGGCATCGGGCCGAGCGCCTGCCGTGCGACCCGCGCGCCGGTCGCACGGCAAACCGGCCCGCACGCCTACGACGAGGTACTCGTCGAGATGACGGTCGGCGCCGGCGCGACCGGTGCAGCCGGTGCGGCCTGCTTGTCGACCGTGGCCGGCGGCAACGCTTGCGCCGGATCGGTCAGCGCAGGCATGCCGGCGGCTTGTGCAGCCGCGGTGCCAGCCGATTCGACCGCGTCCGGGACTTTCGCGTCCGCTGCCGGCATGTCGGCAGGCGCAGCGGCGACGGCAGGCTGCGGGGCCGCCGGTGCAGGCGCTTCGGCGGTCGCCTGCGGCGCCGGCTCGGCCGCCTTCGCATCGGCGGCAGGCGCCGCGACGACGGCTGCCGCCGGCATCGGTTCGGCAACCGGCTCGCCGACGGCCTGGGCCGTGTCGGTCGCGGCTGGCATCGGCTCCGGCGCCTTGTCGGCGACGGGCTGGGCAGGCTCGGGGGCCTTGTCCGCGACGGCCGGGGCAGGCTCGGGCGTCTTGTCGGCAACCGCCGGAGCAGCCTCGGGAGCTTTGTCGGCAACCGTCGGGGCAGGCTCGGCGGCTTTGTCGACGACCGGCTGCACGGGCTCCGCTGCCTTCGTATCGGCGACCGGTGCGGCAGGTGCCGGCGCTGCCTTGTCAGCCACGGCCGGCGCGGCGATGACGGCTGCAGCCGGCACGGCTGCCATTGCGGCCGCCGGTACGACCGAGGCTGCGGGTGCGGCAGCGACAGCAGGCGCGGCAGCAGCCGGCGCCGCGGCGACCGGAACCGCGGCGGCAACCGTCGGCACTGCAACGGCCGGAGCAGCCGCGGCAACGGCGGGCGTCGCGACGGCCGGCGCGGCGGCGACAGGCGCGAGCGCCGGCACCGGGACCGGGACCGGCACCGAAACGGGCGCGGCGCGCATCGAAGCCGTCTCGATCGGGCGCGTCGCTGCGGGCGCCGGTGCGGCCGAGCCGAGCGGCGGCAGGCCCATCCGGTCGCGCACGATCGGATCGCGATACTTCACGTCGTCCGCGACGGTCGCTTCGACGCTGGGCGCCACGTTCGAACGCGCGAGCGGCGCGGTCGTACCCGGGCACAGGTGCCCGGTCGCTTCCACCGCGCGCCGGTTCGCGTCGCTCTGGCACAGCAGCGCGAGCGCCACGTCGGTCAGGCCCATCGCACGGAATTCACGCGCATCGAGACGCCGCACGCAGGCCTGGTCGACCAGCGTCGTGCCGCCCGTCGCGCCGAACCCCGGGAACGACACGCCGACGCTCACCGAGCCCATGCAGGTATCGGACAGTGTGGTCGTGAGGCCCGGCGCCTGGATCGACGGGTTCGTCTTGATCGTCTGCGTCCCCGAGTAATTGACGTTTTCCGTCGCCTGGGTGTTGTACGGGCTGGAGCCTGGCGCGCCGGCCGCGAGCGTGTTCGTGCTCTGCGGCGTCACGTTGCCGCCGGCCGTGCTGGACGGCATCGTCACGTTGACGTTCACGCTCGAATTGCCGCTGCCGCGCACCCCGCTGCTGCTCGTGGCGTTGCCGCCGCGCGAGCTCGTGGTGTTCGTGTTCATGCTCGAGCCGCCGCCCTGACTGATCGCCGTCGACGATGTCGACGATTGCGCGCTCGACGTCGAATCGGCGGTTTGCGCCTGGGCACCGATCGTGGTCATCGCGAACATCGCCGCACATGCCACCTTGATCCTGTTGCTGTTCATTTCACTCTCCGGACGAGGTTTGACCTCCGACCCAGGCAACCGTACTAATTCCCCTGAATGCCTTCAGTTTTCGCTGCTTCCCCGAACTGCTTCCAGCCGCTGCCCAGCTGGGACCACGAGCCGGCCGACATGCCCTGCCACTGCTGGGTGTCCGGTCCGCCGATGGCACTGCCCGACGAAAGCGTTTGTTGTTCTGACGGTTTGGTTGTCTGGTCAGGTTTGTTTGACGTCTGCATAGTCGATTGCCCACCATCGGCGGCACGGTCAGCGCCATACGCCGTCAGAGACGCGAACATCAGAGCGGCGGCAATCAGGTTCTGCTTCATGCCAACTCCTTACGTGACAACGATGCGGAAAAGAGACCAGCGTCGCTGGGAAACTGGAAACTGGTCCCCCCACACCTGACTAATGACTGCTCCCGGTCGCGCTCGAGTCGCCCTGGCTTCCGCCCGATGCGGACGGCGAACCGGCCGGACCGGTACTCCAGACGGTCGACGAGTTGTAGTGATTCGAGCCCGTGATCGCGCCCGACCCGCCACTGCCCGTCCATCCCACGGCACCCGCGTTGGCATTGCCGTGGTCGTTCGCGCCCGTGGCCGTGTAGTGGTTCGCGCCGAGTACGATCGTGGCGGTCACCCCTCCCGAAAGCGCATTCGCGTTTTCGTTCGTGCTGCCGTTTCCAGCAAACGAGCCCGCGGCACCGATACCGCCGCCCGCCGCGAACGCGCCCCCGTTCGTGCCCGAACCGCTGGCCGTCGAAGTCGAGTTGTGATACGCGGATGCCGTGCCGGCGGAGCCGGCGGGTGTCACGGCACTGCCTGCATTCGCGCCGGCCGTCGAAGTCGAATTGCTGGTATAGCTGCCGGAGCCGACCAGCACCGAACCGGAAACACCCGCCGCGACGGATTGCGTCTGGTTGGTCGTGGACGATCCGGCCGCCAACGCAGCGGACGAAATGACGGTGAGCGCTGTCGCTAAAATGACTTTGGCTTTCATAGCAATTCCTTGCTGTGAGGAAGTTCGACGGTGGCGGAGCCGGGCCTGCCCTTGCGGGACAAGACCCGGCATCCGTGCCGCCAGCCAATGACGAACGCTACGCGTCGCGGCTTAGTGGTGATACGTCCAGCCGGTCGAGCCCGCGTTCGCGCCGCTGCTGCCGCCCGCCTGTGCGCCGCCGAAGCCGAAGCCGCCGACCGTCGACGTTTGCGTGTGGTTCGTGTACGAGATCGAACCGCTGCTGCCGCCACCGGCCGTTGCGCCGGCTGCGCCGAGTGCCGAGCCGGAATCGGTCGCGGTGAAGTGGCCGAACCCGGCGACCCCGGCCATCGTCTGGCCACCGCTCGACGAATTGCTGCTCGACACCGTGCCGCTGCCGGCAAACGCTGCACCCGAAACCGCCAGAACTGCTGCTGCAATCAGA
Source organism: Burkholderia sp. E168m23 (assembly GCF_016586125.1). Taxonomy (NCBI): domain Bacteria; kingdom Pseudomonadati; phylum Pseudomonadota; class Betaproteobacteria; order Burkholderiales; family Burkholderiaceae; genus Burkholderia; species Burkholderia sp. E168m23. The sequence continues at coordinate 9,739 of NZ_BCPP01000057.1, read as the reverse complement.
AGCTTCTTCATGGTCGACTCCAAAACGGCGTGGAGAGAATGAGCATGGAAGGTCGCACGCCATCAACCTTCTTGCCTCGAGCAATCCTTAAAAATAAGGATCACTATCAAATCAATAAATCATTGTTTAATCGCAAATCGGTTCTTTTATTTTTTGTCCAGCCGAAGTCTAGTTTTATGTTTTTAAGTTGTCCAAAATTTCAGAGTAGGTGTTTTCTATTATTTTTATGAACATTGAATTCCAATCAAAAACACCTCGATTAGATTCACCGGAATGACGCGCACATCTTTCCGGCTCGCGATTTCAATACCCCGTCGAAAACCGATGCCGGCACTGGCACCCGATTTCGGAATTGAAAATTCGCGAATGCATCGACTACCGCTAAATGCAGCGACCGCTCGATACGCGCCCTTTAGCCGGGCGACGACGGGCCTGCATTGCAGCCAGACGACATGTCTGCTCCCTGAGCTATCGAAGAAAGGCCTTCCGGATAATCCGGCCGACGCGCGTTCGATCTAATCCGGCCGGCGCCGGCACTGGCCCGGCGCGATCGAAACGGCTCTGCACGGTTGAAGAGGAATCGGCGTCATGCTGTCCGGCACGAACAGCCTGCCCCATCCGGGAATGCTGAATGAGGTCGAGCACCGCTGTCGCCCGGTTGCCGCACGGAACGGCAACCGCTCCAGCACGCGGCGCGCGCGGAGGGCGGGAAATCGGCAAGGCGCGACCCTCGACGCTGGCACTGCGTCGCGAGCACGACCCCGATCATTCCGACTACCCCTGTGATGCGCAAGAAACGCGCGGATCAAGCCACTGCTTATAGTGTTCATCGCCGCTTCCCCGACTGGCTCGTGACGAACTGGTCGCCCCCACATCGTTGTTGCATCGTGTCGACCGCTCGCCGGTGCGTTCAATCTCGCAAACCGCATGCCATGCGATATGCCACCGGGCGTTGCGCGCGGCATGCGGCCGCCAGGCCTGACCATTACGCCCGGAACGGCATTTTTTGTTTCAGGAATGTATCGCGACAACGATGGGCACACGGCGGTTATCATTGAACAATGCGACGCAATCCCGTGAGTTGACGGACGAATCCGGCGCGCCGAAGCGCGCCGGACGCCCCAGCGAACGGGTGTTTCAAACTTGAGAAGCGCGCCTCGGCGCATGGCCGGTGGCTCGTACGTTTCCGCTGACAAACCGCAGGTTGCGGCTTGCCGACAACCGTCCGTTACCCCTGGCGAACGGAGCTCCCGGCGCACGACGCTCCGTGCGGCACGGCCACCGATAAGGCTGTAACCCGGGTTCACTCCGAAATACGAGACGAATTTGATTCATTCGTGAAAATACCGACACGATCATGCGGTGAAAAATCTTGCCGTCCGGCACATTTCGGGCGTAACAATTAAAACAAATGTAAACGCATGACCCGACAGAAACACGAGCATCATTTTTTCATTTCCATTCGTTTCGCCTTTCACCCCAGGGTCCATAAGATCCACTCATTGAAGAGACGCTTTCGATCACTTATCCGCTTGATTCTCATCGCTGAAACATGCCGATTGAAAACGGCTTTTAAGCCTCCAATCCCGTAAAAGCCTGATTTATCGCTCGTTTCGTCGTATCGAACCGTATCGATCCCGCGATCGCCACGGGCGCGTCCCTGGCCCCACGATTCACGCCTGAAACACAAACATGCGTGCCGAACGGTCATTGCGTGGCCACGCCCGCATGCAGCGGGACTTCGTCGTTCATGGCATGCCGATTGCCTGAGGTCCGGCTCTCACCGAGCGGCACGCCACGGCACACGCAATACAAGCGGTGGCCGCTCGTCAATCAGCGTATCGGGGAAAAGGCGATGAAGATCACCACCGATCGATCGACGCTTGCGTCGTTCAAGCATCAACGGGGTTGTCAGCGAAACCGGAGCGCCTGTCGCGGCGCTTCGTCGACATCGGCAGAGGCGGACCGGCGCCTGCCGAAGCGATACCCGTGCGGCGGGATGGAGCGCGTGCGCGACGCCGTCGAGCAAATCGACGTGTGGTTCCTGGAGATGCTCGACGAAGAGGAAAGCCATGAATGACAGGGGCGCGATCGACACGCGTGCCGGTCTGCGCGCACCGGTCACGGATGGAGCAGGCTTTCTCGGCAGCTACGTGTGCGTACGCGTCGTCATGAAAGGCTCATTCGTTAGGAATGCAGATTTCCACGAGCGCGGTCACTTCGACGAACCGCGCCTGTCGATGTTCGACTGCCTGCGCCACGCGATCGGTCGTCGCGCAATGACGATCGGCGAGCGACCGGCCGTCAGCCGAGCAGTTCCTTCTTGCGCAGATGCACGACGTCGCGCATCGGCGGCGCGCCGAACAGCCGGCTGTATTCGCGGCTGAACTGCGACGCGCTTTCGTAGCCGACGACGGCCGCCACCGATCCGACGTCGCCGCCCTGCCGCAGCAACAGCCGACGCGCCTCGTGCAGCCGCAATTGCTTCTGGTACTGCAGCGGGCTCAGCGTCGTCACGTGCTTGAAATGATGGTGCAGCGACGACACGCTCATGTTGACCGCCTGCGCGAGCGACTCGACGCGCATCGGCTCCGCGAAGTGATCGCGGATCCATTCGATCGCACGCGCGATCCGGTGCGTCTGGCTGCCGGCGATCGCCATGTGGCGCAGCCGCGTGCCCTGGCCGCTCGTCATCAGCCGGTACAGCACTTCCTTCTCGATCAGCGGCGCGACGACCGCGATGTCGGCCGGCGTATCGAGCAGCCGCAGCAGCCGCAGCGCCGCATCGAGCAGCGGCGGCGTCAGCTCCGCGAGCGCGATCCCCTCGCCTTCCGGGCCCGCATCGGGCTCGGGCAGCCGCATCTCGGCCGCCAGCTCGACGATGCGCTGCGGATCGAGCGTCAGCGACAGGCACAGGTACGGTTCATCCGCCGACGCACGCGTCACGCGTGAGAGGATCGGCAAGTCGATCGACGTAATCAGGCAATTGTGGGTGTCGTATTCATAAGCCTGGCCGGCCACGATCACGCGCTTCGCGCCCTGCGCGGCGATCACCAGCGCGGCGCGCGACACGGCGCAGCCGAGATCGACCGGCCGCGTGTGCCGATGCAGCATCAGGCCCGGCACGGCCGTCGAATGCGAGCCGTCCGCGGGCGCGAAACGGCCGATCAGCGACGCCAGTTCGCGCCGCCCGGCTTCGCGCGACGCGACGATATCGGTCATGTCCATGACGCATCCTCGAATGATTTCCCGTGTCGCGCGAGCATAGCGAAACGGCTCGCGGCGTGCAGGGAATTTGCAGGATTGTTCAATAAATTTGCAGGATTGGGTAGACGCAAAAACCGATGCCTCGCGCACACTCCCGGCTAACCTGCCCGTATGGCGGGTTTTCCCCACGGAGACACACAACATGCCTACCTCGTTTGTCCTGAACGGCAAGAACGTCACGCTCGACGCCGATCCGTCGATGCCCGTCCTCTGGGCGATTCGCGAACACGCGGGACTGACCGGCACGAAATTCGGCTGCGGCATGGCGCAGTGCGGCGCGTGCACGGTGCATCTCGAAGGCCAGGCCGTCCGCTCGTGCGTGCTGCCGCTCGCCGGCATCGCGGGCAAGCACGTCACGACGATCGAAGGCCTGCAGAGCAAGCCCGCCCAGGCCGTGCAGGCCGCGTGGGTCAAGCTGCAGGTGCCGCAATGCGGCTATTGCCAGTCCGGCCAGATCATGTCGGCCACCGCGTTGCTCGAACAGAACCCGAAGCCGACCGACGCGGACATCGACGCCGCGATGAACGGCAACCTCTGCCGCTGTGCGACCTACGCCCGCATCCGGGCCGCGATCCACGACGCGGCCGCGACGCTGGGAGCCTGACCATGACGATCGAACTCGACCACACCGATGCGGTGCGCCCGTCGCGCCGCACCTTCCTGAAAACCGCGGGAGCCGCGGCCGCCGTCAGCCTGACCATCGGCTTCGACTGGGCCGGCCTCGGCCGCCGCGCGCTCGCCGCGACCGCCCCGGCCGGCGATTTCGCGCCGAACGCATTCCTGCGCATCACGCCCGACGGCGCCGTCACGGTGATCGCGAAGCACGTCGAAATGGGCCAGGGCGCGTATACGGGCATCGCGACGATCGTCGCCGAGGAGCTCGACGCCGACTGGTCGAGCGTGCGCGTCGAAAGTGCGCCGGCCGATGCGAAGCGCTATGCGAACCTCGCGTTCGGCACGATGCAGGGCACGGGCGGCAGCTCGGCCATGTCGAACTCGTGGCAGCAACTGCGCGAAGCGGGCGGCAAGGCGCGCGCGATGCTCGTGTCGGCCGCGGCGGCCCGCTGGAAGGTGCCGGCCGGCGAGCTGACCACCGCCAACGGCGTCGTCTCGCACGCGAAGAGCGGCAAGACGGCCGCGTACGGCACGCTCGTCGCCGATGCGTCGAAGCTGCCCGTACCCGACAAGGTCACGCTGAAGCAGCCGGCCGATTTCAAGCTGATCGGGCACCGGATTCCGCGCGTCGACGGGTCGTCGAAATCGAACGGCACCGCGCATTTCACGCTCGACACCACCTTCCCCGGCATGCGTGTCGCACTGCTGCAACGGCCGCCGCGCTTCGGCGCGACGGTGAAATCGTTCGACGCGACGGCCGCTAAGGCCGTGCCGGGCGTCGTCTCGGTCGTGCAGGTGCCGGGTGGCGTCGCGGTCGTCGCGACGGGCTTCTGGGCCGCGAAACAGGGCCGCGACGCGCTGAAGATCGACTGGGACGAAACGAAGGCGGAAAAGCGCGGCTCGGACGAACTGATGCGCGAATACCGGCAACTCGCCGAGAAACCGGGTACGTCCGCGCGCAAGGACGGCGATGCCGATGCGGCGATCGCCGGCGCGGCGCGCAAGGTCAGCGCGACGTACGAATTCCCGTATCTCGCGCATGCGCCGATGGAGCCGCTCGACGCGGTCGTCAAGCTGACGGCGAACAGCTGCGAGATCTGGGCCGGCGACCAGTTCCAGACGGTCGACCAGGGCAACGCGGCCAAAACGGCCGGGCTGAAGCCGGAACAGGTGAAGATCCATACGCTGTATGCGGGCGGCAGCTTCGGCCGCCGCGCGAATGCGTGGTCGGATTACGTGGTCGAGGCCGTGTCGATCGCGAAGGCGCTCGGCGCGGACGGCAAGCCCGTCAAGCTGCAATGGACCCGCGAGGACGACATCCAGGGCGGCTTCTACCGGCCGATGTACTTCCACAAGCTCGACGCGGGCCTGACCGCGGACGGCAAACTGGTGGGCTGGCGCCACCGGATCGTCGGCCAGTCGATCCTCGCCGGCACGCCGTTCGAGGCGTTCATGGTCAAGAACGGCGTCGACGCGACGTCGGTCGAGGGCGCGGCGAACCTGCCGTACGCGGTGCCGAACGTGTCGGTCGAGCTCACCACCACCCAGGTCGGCCTGCCGGTGCTGTGGTGGCGCGTGGTCGGCAGCTCGCACACGGCCTACGCGGTCGAGGCGTTCATCGACGAAGCCGCGCACGCGGCCGGCAAGGACCCGTATGCGTTCCGCCGCGACCTGCTCGCGAAGGAGCCGCGCATGCGCGCGGTGCTGGAGCTGGCCGCGCAGAAGGCCGGCTGGGACCCGGCCAAGCCGCTGCCGAAGGGCCGCGGGCGCGGGATCGCGGTGGCCGAGGCGTTCAAGAGCTACGTCGCGCAGGTGGCCGAGGTCTCGGTCGACGCGGACGGCAAGGTGAAGGTCGAGCGCGTGGTGTGCGCGGTCGACTGCGGGATCGCGATCAATCCCGACATCGTCGCCGCGCAGATGGAAGGCGGCATCGGCTTCGGGCTCGGCGCGGCGATGCACAGCGCGATCACGCTGAAGGACGGCCAGGTAGAGCAGCGCAACTTCGACGGCTACCACGTGCTGCGGATGGCCGAGATGCCGAAGGTCGAGGTGCATATCGTGCCGTCGGCCGAGGCGCCGACCGGGGTCGGCGAGCCGGGCGTCGCGCCGGTCGGGCCGGCCGTGGCGAACGCGATCTTCGCGGCGACGGGCAAGCGGCATTACGTGCTGCCGTTCGATTCGGCGGATAGCGCGAAGGCTTGATGTGATGGGACGCCGGCTGCGGGGCGAGGGGTGCCCTGTGGCCGGCGTTTTTTTCGGCTGCCCATGTAGGGTTCGATGTCGGCAAAAATCTTCGCCAACCATTTGATTCAAAAAGAAAACCCGGCAAGCCCGGTAGGGTTCGATGTAGGGTTCGTTATCCCAGCCGAAGCCTCATCCGGCCCGCCCCCGAAATCCGTACCTCCCCCACGTTACGTCAGACGTAACGCCCGTAACGTCCCCGCCCGATGCTACGTAACAATCCTTCACCATTGGTATGGCCCTTTCATCACGCCCCCGGCGTTGCGCGTTAAAAATTCTTTTTAAATTCAAGGCTGCTCCGCCGTTCGCGGCCTTCCCGCACGCTATTACCCCCTGACAACCGTCCCCTGGCCCGGAAGTTGCAGCACAGGACCCCGCAAACACTCCTTTATGGACATGCGAGGGCCACCATGGATTGCAAATACCTGTACATCGACAACATAAAAATCAACTTCGTGCGCCGCACGATCGAAATCGACAACAAGGTCGTTGACGTTACGCCGCGCGAATTCGACGTCGTCGAATTCCTGCTCGACAACATGAACAAGATCGTGCCGCGGCAGGCAATCCAGGAAGCCGTGTGGGGCCGTGAGCTCGGCGTGTCGTCACGCACGCTCGACACCCATATCTCGCGAATCCGTTCGAAGCTGCAACTCGAACACGACAAGAACCTGCGGATCATCCCGATCTACGCGGTCGGCTATCGGCTGGTGCTGTTCGGTGCGGCGATGACGCACGTCGAGCGCCACGACGCGGCGCCGGTGCTGCGCGCGGCGCCCCAAGCCGCGATGGCCGCCGACTACGCGTAACGCTTCGCCCGCGCGCCGCCCGTTCGCGGCGCGCGGGCCACGCTTGTCCCACCGTGCTGCGCGGATTCGCAGCCCCTCGCGGCCTGCCAGCCGGATGCGGCCTGCACGCCGCCCGGCCTGTTAGCCAGTCACGCCCCAACCGCCGCCTCCGGGCGGCGGTTGCTTTTGACCGCCGGCCGTCGCACCGCCCGCTCCGCCGCACTTCGTCACGCTTCGTAGCACCCCGCTCCCGCCGCCTCCGCGCGATGGCCGCGACTACGGATTCCGGCGCGGCACGCGGCCAGCGCCGTCCCTACAATCGACGCAGCAGCCGCGCGCCTCTCGGCGCCGCCGGCCCCAGAACAACCCGTCGAACCAACGCCGAATCCGCCCCGATCCCGCCGTGCCTGCGCTGTTCCTGACGAATGCCGACGCCGGCGACGCCGCGAACCGGGCCCTGCCCGCTGCTTCCCCGCCGCCCGCCGCCGCGCCGGCCGCGGTCGCGCTCGACGCGTCGCCCTACCTGCCGCGCCTGTCCGCCGCCGCCGCGCGCGGGCTGTCGCATGCGTACGGCGCAACCGGCGCCGTCCCGGTCACGCTCGGCGAGCATGCGTACGAGGTGCGCTGGCGCGTCGACGCCGAGCCGGCCACCGATGCGCACGCATACCGCTTCGTCGTCGGCCCGGCCGCCGGCACGCTGTGGATCGACCCGCTCGCGGAAGCCGAATGGCTGGCCGATGCGGCCGACCCGGCGGTGCCCGCCGTGATCCGCGCGGCGCTGCTCGCCGATCTGTGCGCGCCGCTCACGGCCGTGCTGCAGGCCGCGACGCGGCAGCGCGTCGAACTGCTGCCGCCGCCCGACGGCGTGCCGGCCTGGCATGCGTCGCCTGCCGCGCTGCGGTTCGAGTTGCGGCGCGCCGACGCCACGTGGCGCTGCCACGGCGCACTGCTGTTCGACGCGCCGGATGCGCTGGCCGTGTTCTTCGCGGCCGCGCCGGCCGCGCTCGCCGACGCGCGCGCGGCCTATGCGAACCTGCCGGTGCCGCTCGTGTTCGAGATCGGCCGCACCGAGCTGACGACGGCCGAGCTGGCCGACGTGGTCGGCGGCGACATCATCGCGATCGAGCGCTGGCAGGCGCACGAGCAGAACCTGCTGTGCGTCGCGCGGCTGCCGGCCGCGCCGGCATGGGAGATCACCGGGCGGCCGTCGGGCAACCGGCTGACCGTCGAACGAATCAGGGAGATGCCATTGGAACCGACCCGCACCGACTCCGCGCCGCCGACGACGCACGACGCGCCGCCCGCCGACGTACCGCGCTCGCTCGACGGCCTCGCGGTCGACCTGCGCTTCGAGCTGCCGCCCACGTCGATGCCGTTGGGCGAGCTGAGCGCGCTGCAGCCGGGCGCCGTGATCGAGCTGCAACAGGGAATCAACCAGAGCGTGATCCATCTCGTCGCGAACGGGATGCTGATCGGCACCGGCCACCTGATCGCGGTCGGCCAGAAACTCGGCGTGCGCGTCGTCACGCTGACGCAACCCGCGCCGCGCGAGCGCTGAACGATGGGCAACCTGCCGAATCCGGTCGCGCTGATCGCGGTGATCGCCGCGCTCGGCATCGCGCCGTTCGCGGCGCTGATGGTGACGAGCTACACGAAACTCGTGGTCGTGCTCGGCCTGCTGCGCTCCGCGCTCGGCATCCAGCAGGTACCGCCGAACCTCGTGCTGAACGGCATCGCGCTGATCCTGTCGCTGTTCATCATGGCGCCTGTCGGGATGTCGATCCGCGACGCGCTGCAGGCGCGCCACTTCGATGCGTCGGGGCAGTTGTCGACCTCGGACATCGGCGCGCTCGCCGACGCGGCGCTGCCGCCGATCAAGGATTTCCTCGTGTCGCATACGCGCCAGCGCGACCGCGAATTCTTCGTGCGCACCGCGACGTCGGTCTGGCCGAAGAACCGCGCGGACGGCATCAAGGACGACGACCTGCTCGTGCTGGTGCCGAGCTTCACGCTCGCCGAGCTGACGAAGGCGTTCCAGATCGGCTTCGTGATCTACATCGTGTTCATCGTCGTCGACCTGCTGGTCGCGAACATCCTGCTGGCGCTCGGGATGCAGATGATCTCGCCGACGACGATCTCGGTGCCGTTCAAGCTGCTGCTGTTCGTCGCGCTCGACGGCTGGTCGCTGCTCGTGCACGGGCTCGTGCTGTCGTATCGGGTCGCCGGAGCCGGATGATGCGCGCACGCGCCCTGCGAACCGCCGCCGCGTGCGTTGCCGCGCTCGTCGCGCTCGTGCTCGCGTGCGGCCAGCACGGCGTCGCGCATGCGGCCGGCAGCGCCGCCGGTTTCGCGCAACTCGCTCGCGCGTGCGCGCCGAACGTCGACCCCGATACGCTTGCCGCGCTCGTGCGCACCGAGTCGGGCTTCAATCCGTATGCGATCGGCGTAGTCGGCGGACACCTGACTCGCCAGCCAGCCTCGCTCGACGAGGCGCGCGCGACCGCGCGCGAACTGTCGTCGCGCGGCTTCAGCTACAGCGTCGGCCTCGCGCAGGTCAACGAACGCAATTTCGCGAAATACGGGCTCGACGAAGCGACGATGTTCGAGCCGTGCCGCAACCTGCAGGCCGGCGGCGCGATCCTGACCGAATGCTTCGCGCGCTCGTCGGGCACCGGCCGCGCCACGCAGGCCGCGTTGCGCGCGGCGCTGTCGTGCTACTACAGCGGCAATTTCACGACCGGTTTTTCGAGCGGCTACGTGAGCCGCGTCGTCGCGAGCGCGCAGCGCAATGCGCGCGAAGGCGGCGTCGAACCGATTCCCGTCGTGAG
>NZ_BCPP01000056.1:0-14525 GCF_016586125.1 Burkholderia sp. E168m23 | reverse complement strand
TATGTGAGTGTGTGCTCACATATAGCTGATTATGTGCGTGAAAGCTGGATAAGCAACGGACGCGTGTTCCGTGCCAGGCGTGCGCAGACTGTGCGGCATGGTACGACGACGTATAAATGTGATCCCATAGCCCGGCGCGTCGATACCCTTACCCACATGGCATGCCCATGGCGCCCATCGTCGTCGTTCATCTTTCTCTCTCCGATCACCCGCCTCGCAGCGGGTAACGCGCCACGCCTTCATCGTCACATTCGACTGCGACTACCAACTGGCGAACGATGCGGTGCGCACGCGAGCGCCGATCGTGCAGAACGTGACGGTCACGACGCCAGGGCTGATCTACGCGTTCAGCGTGAGCGCGATGACGCCGACGCAAGCGACGATCGCCGGGCAGGTTGTCAACACGACGATCGCCGATAAGCGATGAGATGAGGTAATGCGCCACGACGTTCGCGTGCGGCCGGCCGGTACCTGCACGCGAACGCGAATACGCTACGCCAGCGTCTTCACCATGTAGTGCTCGTCGTAGAAGCGGCCATCGACGAACAGGGAGCGCGGTTCCGTGCCGAACCGCACGAACCCCTGCGATGCATAGAGCCGCTCCGCGGTACGGTTGACGTCGTTCACGCACAGCATCAGTTGCTTGCATCCCCACGCGTTCGCCGCATGCCCGGTCGCGCTGTCGAGCAGCGCCTGCGCGATGCGTTGCCCGCGATACGCGGCATCGACGTACACGCCCCAGATCGTCGCCTTGTGTGCGATCTTCGTGCGCGCGTCGCGGCGTACACCGGTGATGCCGACGAGCGTGTCGCCGTCGAACGCGCCGAACACGGCCTGTGCCTGCGTCGGCGTGAGGCGCTTCGCGAATTCGTCGACCGGCACCTGCGATTCCTCGTCGAGCGTCGGCAGGAAGGACGTGGGCGCGGTGTCGACCGCGCGCAGGCGGACGGTCTGGAACTGCGCCGCATCGGCGGCGTCAAGCAGGCGGATCGTGATCTTTATCGTCATCGGCAGCATTCCGGTTGTGGGCCGTGCATGCCGGCGCGCCGCTGCTGCGGTCGCGGGATGCATCGCCCTTATCGTAATAGGAATCCGGATGTCGCGGAGCGATGGTCGGTGCGTCGCAGGGGTAGCGGGCACGATCGTGAACGGAGAAGACAGGGATGGCGGCGCGTCGTGCCGCGATCAAGGAGGGCGCGCGTAAGGGGTGTAAAGCGCGTGCGCCGTCGCGCCGCACCGGCGCCCGACGTCAAACCGGCGACGTGCGCGCGATCAATTCACGCGCACGCCAGCGGCATCAATAGCGCGACAGTTGATTGCCGTTGATCTGCACCCGGTCGCCCGGACGCAGGTTGCCCGGCGACTGCACGTCGAACGAGCGCATCGAGCCGTCGCTCACCTGCACGTCGATCCGGTAGCTGCTCGGGCCTTGCGCGGCGCCCATCTGCTGGCCGATCTGGTTGCCCGCCACCGCCCCGCCGAGCGCGCCGATCACGGTCGCCGCATCGCGGCCGTGACCGCGGCCGAACTGGTTGCCCACCAGGCCGCCAACCAGCGCGCCGACGACGGTGCCGGCGATGCCTGACGGGGCGACCGAGCCGTTGACCGGCTGGATGTTCGACACGGTGCCGTACTGCGTGCCGTACGGGGTCGCGTATTGCTGCTGATTGCCGTACTGATCATACGGCTGCGAGCCGTATTGCGACGGGTTGCCGTATTGATCGTACGGCTGCGGCGCCTGGTTCGGATACGCCGGTTGCTGCTGCACGTAGCCCGGTTGCGAGTACGCGGGCTGCCCATAGCCGGGCGTCGCGTATTGCTGCTGTTGCGAATAGCCCGGCTGTGCGCCGTAGTAGCCCGGCGCGACGCAGGCAGTGAGCGGAAGCGCCGCCACGGCGACGAGCGAGGCGAACAGAACGGTCTTCGTGGAAGGCATGCGCATCATGATGATTCCTGCATCGGCAACGTGTCCGCCGATGGATTCCCGTGATGGGTGGCGAACTCGGCGTGAGTATAAGGAATGGCCGGATGCGCGTCCGGTGCGGCCGGGTAACAACGTGTAAAGTCTGTTGCCGCGTAAATCCCCGGTGGGGCGGGGCGTCGAAGCCGTGCGCGGCAAGGACATGGCGCGGCTTCCCGGCGCACGCGTGCCGACGACGCGACCCGTGCATTGCCGAAGACATTTCGGCCATTTCCTCGACGATCGCGCCCCCGTCGCGCCCGGCCCGGCAGGCTTCCGCGCCGCGCATCGCGAAATCGAATGCGCGGCATCGCGACATTTAATTGGCCTCGGGCGGCAGCGTTCGATATCGTGGCCGGATTCCCTGCCAACGGTCGCGCCGCGCCGGCCGCGGTCCTTCCTCGATCCGCGCCGGTGTCGCGCCGCGACCGCCCCACATTCGAAGCCATGACCGAACGACTCTTCATCAACGCCCGCGACGCCGGCGGCCAGCTCGTCAACCTCGTCGTCCGCGACGGCCGCTTCGCCGCGATCGGCGCCGATTGCACAGCCGCGCCCGGCGCGCAGACGATCGACCTCGACGGCCGCGTCGTGCTGCCCGGTTTCGTCGACGGCCACATCCATCTCGACAAGAGCTTCGTCGGCGATCGCTGGGTGCCGCACGAACCGGTCGGCTCGCTGCGCGAGCGGCTCGCGGTCGAGAAGCGCCAGCTCGCGGCCGCGCCGCCTACCGTCGAGCGGGCGAATGCGCTGATCGCGCAGGCCGCCGCGTTCGGCACGATCGCGATGCGCAGCCACGTCGACGTCGATGCGACGACGGGCCTGTCGAACCTGCACGCCGTGATGGCCGCGCGCGAACAATGGCGCGGGATCGTCGACATCGAACTGGTCGCGTTTCCGCAGGCCGGCGTGATCACCTGCCCGGGCACCGCCGAGATCCTCGACGCGGCCGTGCGCGAAGGCGCCGACGTGGTCGGCGGGATCGACCCGACGACGCTCGACGGCGACGCGGATGGTCAGCTCGACATCGTGTTCGGCATCGCCGAGAAGCGCGGCGCGAAAATCGACATTCACCTGCACGAACCGGGCGACACGGGCATCGCGCAACTGCTGCGGATCGCGGCGCGCACGCGCTCGGCCGGGCTCGCCGGGCGCGTGAACGTGAGCCATGCATACGCGCTCGGCCAGGTGAGCGACGACGACGTGCAGCGCACCGCTGCGGCACTGGCCGAAGCCGGCGTGTCGATCCTGACGAATGCGCCGGGCGACTGCGCGTTTCCGCCGGTGCAACGGCTGCGCGACGCGGGCGTGCATGTGTTCGCGGGCAACGACAACATTCGCGACGCGTGGTGGCCGTACGGCAACGGCGACATGCTGCAGCGTGCGATGATGGTCGGCTACCGGTCGGGCTTCTACACGGACGAAGAGCTCGGCATCGCACTCGACATGGCGACGCACGCCGGCGCGCGCGCGATCGGCAAGGAGAACTATGGAATCGCGGTCGGCTGCGACGCGAGCTTCGTCGCGGTGCGTGCGCCGAACGCGGCGGCGGCCGTCGCCGGCGTGCCGGCCGAACGCTGGGTATTCCGCCGCGGCGAAAGCGATACGGACGCACCGTTCGCGCCGTCGCTGCGCTTCACGCGCTGACCCACTCGACCGGCGGCACGGCCCGCGCCGTGCCTGCGTTGCACTGACCGACCCGACTGGAACCGACATGACGAACCTGCTGATCCGCAATGTCCGCACGAGCGCCGACGCGGCGCTCGATATCCTGATCGAAGGCGATCGCATCGCGCGGGTCGGCCCGGCGCTCGATGCGCCCGCCGGCTGCGCGATCGAGGACGGTGCGCTCTCGTTGGCGTTGCCTGGCCTCGTCGAGGGCCACACCCACCTCGACAAGACCCACTGGGGGATGCCGTGGTATCGCAACCAGGTCGGCCCGCGCCTCGTCGACCGCATCGAGAACGAACGCCACTATCGCGCGACGAGCGGCCACGACGCGGGTGCCGCGTCGCTCGCGCTGGCGCGCGCGTTCCTCGCGGCCGGCACGACGCGCATCCGTACGCACGTCGACGTCGATACCGAAGCCGGGCTGCGCCATTTGCACGGCGTGCTCGCGACGCGCGAGACGCTGCGCGGGCAGGTCGAGATCCAGATCGTCGCGTTTCCGCAATCGGGCGTGCTCAAGCGGCCGGGCACCGATGTGCTGCTGTCCGACGCGCTCCGCGCTGGTGCCGACCTGCTCGGCGGGCTCGATCCGTGCGCGATCGAAGGCGATCCGGTCGAGGCGGTGGACGTGCTGTTCGCGATCGCCGAACGCCACGGCCGCGGGCTCGATATCCATCTGCACGAGCGCGGGTCGATGGGCGCGTACTCGCTCGACCTGATCCTGCAGCGCACGGCGGCGCACGGGATGCACGGCAAGGTCACGATCAGCCATGGTTTCTGTCTTGGCGATCTCGCCGAACGCGAGCGCGACGCGCTGCTCGCGCGGATGGCCGAACTTGGCGTCGCGATCGTCACGACCGCGCCGGCCGCGGTGCCGGTGCCGCCGGTGGCCGCATGCCGTGCGGCGGGCGTGACCGTGATCGGCGGCAACGACGGCGTGCGCGACACGTGGACGCCGTATGGCTCGCCGGACATGCTCGAACGCGCGATGCTGATCGGCATGCGCAATGATTTCCGCCGCGACGATGCGCTCGAAGTCGCGCTCGATTGCGTGACGCACGGCGCGGCGCGCGGCTGCGGTTTCGCGGATTACGGACTGCAGCCGGGTAGCCGCGCGGACGTCGTGCTCGTCGATGCGCTGACGTTCGCCGAGGCCGTCGTCGCTCGGCCGGTGCGGCGGCTCGTCGTGTCGTCCGGAAAAATCGTCGCGCGCAACGGCGCGCTGGTCTGAGCGCCGCGTCGCCCCGGTATGATCCGGTTTTCAGCCGGATTTCCGGGAGACGACGATGCGACGCACGACCGCGGCACGGGCCGCACGATGGATGGCGGCGGCCCTGTTCGCCGTGACGGCCGCGCATGCGGTGGCGGCCGGCCCGGCCGACGCGCAGCAGGAAGCCAACCGGCGCACGGTGCTCGCGTTCTACGAGAAAGGGCTGAACGAGAAGGATGCGGACGCCGCGCTCGCGTATGTCGGCGATCGCTACGTGCAGCACAACCCGAACGCGGCCGATGGTCGCGACGGCTTCCGCAAGTTCGTCGCGTTCCTGCGCGATAAATATCCGCAGTCGCACAGCGAGATCAAGCGCTCGTTCGTCGATGGCGACTACGTGATCCTGCACGTGCACGCGGTGCGCGAACCGGGCACGCGCGGCAGCGCGATCATGGACATCTTCCGGCTCGAACACGGCAAGATCGTCGAACACTGGGACGTCAACCAGCCGGTGCCCGAGCAGGCGGCGAACGGCAATACGATGTTCTGATTGTTCTGATTGTTCTGATGCGTGTAGTGCGCGGCGCCCCTGTGCGCCGCTTCCGTTTGCAATCCGCTTCGCCTACCGCTCTTCGAGTTCCAGCATCGCCGCAAGCGCCTTCGTCAACGCGCTGACCATCGGGTCGGCCGTCGGCCGGTGCAGGATCGCGATGTCCATGTGCTCGATCGGCGCGAAGCCCTGCTTCGCGGTCAGCACCACGTGCTCGTCGGTCACCACGCGCGCGGGCAGCACGCTGATGCCGAGCCCGTCCGCGACGGCCGCCTGGATGCCGCTCAGGCTCGACGTCGTGAAGCTGATCCGCCAGCGGCGGCCGCGCTCCTCGATTGCCTTGATCATGTCGTCGCGATAGAGCCCGCGCGGCGGGAACACGACGATCGGCACCGGGTCGAGATTGATCGACGGATGCTTCGCGCTGTCGATCCAGCGCAGCTTCTCCGGCCAGCGCACGACCGCCTCGCGGCTGTCGCGCCGCTGCTTGATCAGCACGAGGTCGAGTTCGCCGCGATCGTACGCGGCGCTGATGTCGCGGCTCAGCCCGCACGTCACTTCGAGCTTCACCTGCGGATGCTCGCGCTTGAACGCCGCGAGCGCATGCGTCGTGCGGCCCGCGGCGAAATCGTCGGGTACGCCGAGCCGGATCGTCAGCGCGACCGTCGCACCCGACAGCGCCTCCAGCATCTCGTCGTTCAGCGCGAGCATGCGTCGCGCATAGCTGAGCACCGTCACGCCCGCGTCGGTCGGCCGCACGTCGCGCGCGCCGCGATCGAGCAGGCGGTGGCCGGCGATTTCCTCGAGCCGGCGCACCTTCTGGCTGACCGTCGACTGTGTCGAATGCAGGCGCGCGGAAGCGGTCGTGAAACTGCCGCAATCGGCGACCATCACGAGCGCGCGCAGCAGGTCGATGTCGAACAGGGGTCTATTCATTTCTGCACTTCTGTGGATTCGGGCATTTCATTTTCAAATGCGTGCGATGACTTTTAACATGGCCGGACATCGCGGGCAATCGCGGTTTCGCCGGACTTGGGAGTGGTGTTTGGCGGGATTTTGAGGCGCCAGACGACATCCAATGGATGACGCTCGCGCACAGCGCCGATCTGCGCAGCCCGATCCGCTATCGCTGCACCGCGTGGATTCCGGCGGCCGAACGCGGTCGTGCTCGACGACGCGGCGAACGGGACGTGCGGATCGAACGGCGTGACGCCGCTGCCGCCCGCGCGACGGCGGGTATGGGGCGAACGAGCGGGCTGGTGGCGGGGCGCAGTAGGTTTAGCGGCGGCGCGATTTGGGTTCCGGCGTGCCGCCGGGGAGTTTTCGCAGGAATGCGTCGGCGAGTTCAACACAATAGTCGAACGACGGCGTGTAGCCGAGTGTCCGGATGTCGTCGAAGCGCGGTTGAACGAAGGCACGATGCTCGTTGAGCAGACGCAGAAACGTGTCGCGATGCCGAACGAGGAACGCACCGGCGTCCATCAGGCTTTCCGGCTCCCGCTCGATGACCAGGCACAGATCGAACAGGTCCCGGGCGGTCGGACGATCGCCGCGGTGCCACATTTTCTTGGCGACGATTTCCGCGGAAGTCTCGACCTTGACGACGCGATCCATCAGCATCCATTCGTCGTAGCCGGGAGACGTCAGATTCCGGGAGACCACGAAGTCGATTTCGCCGTCGGGCAGCATCAGCTTCACGAACCCGGCGTGTTCCTCATAATTCGGCGTGATGTCGGACGCGGCATCGCTGATGCGAGGGTTCACGTACCCGAGATACTGCGGATCGGGTACGAAGATGTCGACGTCCTTGCTGACGCGATGGCCGTGGCGCAGCATGAGGACGGTGCCTCCGCCAAATGTCCAGAACGGACTCGACGTGCCGTGCTTCCGTATCTCTTCGATCAGTGTCAGTGCGTGGCGAAAAAGACCCTGCCACGGGCCGTCGGGCAAAGTGGATGGTACGGTCATGCCCATACTTCCCGATACAGATGAAGGTCCTTCGACCAAGCGGCAAGATTTTTCCAGATAGTCCGAAGCGGGGTGCCCGAGCGCTCGGCGGCTTCCTCGGCCGCCTTCACCACGACAGGCAGCGGCACTTCGTCGAGGATGACGGAGAACTGTGATTCGTACCCCTCCGGAATTCGTCCCGTGGTCAACGCATCGGCCAGCAGTCGTTCGGTCAGTTCACCCTTGTAGCTGACGTTCGCGCTCACGACGGCTTTGTAAAGACCGTTTTGAGCCTGTCGCGGCAGTGCCAGAAGTTCAATGCCGAGCACACTGAGCAACGGGATGAGCTTGTTGATACCGAGATCCTTGACCTTGCCGGATTCGAGCTGGTTGACGGTAAGGCGAGACAACCCGGCGAGCTTGGCAAGTTGCGCCTGCGTGAGGTCGAGTTCGGCCCGCCGTTTTGCGACGGCCTGTCCGATTTCATAGAGTTGCATGGCGACCTCCCGACGAAGGTTGGGTGCTCTTCAATGTAAGCTATATCTTACATCTTGAAGCGCGATATTGGTGTTGAAAAATTCCATCGCAGTATAGGTCGCATTGCCGGTAGGTTCGATGGAACTGCGGGAAACTCATCGCCGTGGTGACCGGTGTAGATCACTTCCTCTCGTTAACATTCGGAAAGCGCATTCTGTGTCAGGTATGGATCGCGCGGGGTAAACACCCGAAAATTCCTGGAAAATCTCACAATTGAGCATCGCCTCGCCTCTCGGTTTCGATCTTCTCTCAATCCGCCGCCCCTCCCGTATTTCCCCGCTTGCGCTCAAAAATCAAGCAGTCTAGACTGCATCGCAGTTTCATCGAAGTCCGTCGTCTTTCACGCCCCGCGCCGCCCCCCCGTCGCGACGCCCCACCGGACGCCGGCATCGCCCGCCGCGTCGAGACTTTCAAGGACCCGCCATGAACCGCACCGCAAAGCTCTTCGCCACCGCGCTGGCGTTCGCGCCGCTCGTGTCGTTCGCGCAGGATACGGCGACGATCCGCTGGGGTATCGACCCCACCTATCCGCCGTTCGAGGCGAAGCAGCCCGACGGCTCGCTCGCCGGCTTCGACATCGACCTGCGCAATGCGATCTGCGAGCAGCTGCATGCGAAGTGCGTGTGGGTCGAGCAGGGCTTCGACGGGATGATCCCGGCGCTGCGCGCGCGCAAGTTCGACGTGATCATGTCGGCGATGACGGCCACCGACGAGCGGCTCAAGCAGATCGACTTCTCGAACAAGCTGTATGCGTCGCCGGGCGCGCTCGTCGCGCCGGTCGGCTCGAAGCTGCTGCCGAGCGCCGCGTCGCTCGCCGGCAAGCGCATCGGGATCGACCAGGGCACGACGCAGGAGGCGTACGCGAAGGCCGAATGGGCGACCAAGGGCGTGACGATCGTCTCCTACCAGAATCAGGACCAGGTGTACCAGGATCTCGTCAACGGCCGCCTCGACGCGACCTTCCAGGACAAGACGCAGGCCGGCTACTCGTTCCTGAAGACGCCACGCGGCAAGGGCTACGCGTTCGCGGGCCCGGACGTGACCGACGCGCGGATCACCGGCTACGGCGTCGCGATGGGCATACGCAAGGGCGACGCCGACATGAAGAAGCGGCTGAACGACGCGATCGTCGCGATTCGCGCGAACGGCACGTACCAGAAGATTGCCGCGAAATACTTCGACTTCGACATCTACGGCGCGAAGCAGCAACTGACTTCGGCGCCGTGACCCCGTGACTCATTCGATCGACAGGCACACCATGACGAGTATCCAGGAGCGCGTCGCGCAAGCCGTGACGCCCGAACTGATCGCCGCGTTCCGCGAGGAAGGCGCGGTCTGCATCAAGGGCATTTTTTCGCCTGACGAAGTGGCCGCGCTGCGGGCCGGCATCGACGCGAACCTCGCGCAACCGAGCGAACGCGCGAAAGTCGCGAGCCGGCCCGACGATCCGGGCTGGTTCTTCGAGGATTTCTGCAACTGGCAGCACAACGACGCGTATCGCGATTTCATCGTGCGCTCGCCGGCGCCGTCAGTCGCCGCCGCGCTGATGGGCACCGACCACGTGCGGCTGCATCATGATCACCTGCTCGTGAAGAAGCCCGGCACGCGGCAGCGCACGCCGTGGCATCAGGACCAGCCGTACTACGACATCGAAGGCGACGACAACGTCAGCATGTGGATTCCGGTCGATCCGGTGCCGCTCGAATCGACGCTGGAATTCGTCGCGGGCTCGCATCGCGGGCCGTGGCTGATGCCGCGCACGTTCATGGACAAGGAGGCGAAGTGGTTTCCGGAAGGCAGCCTCGCCGACCTGCCCGACATCGAAGCCGACCGCGCGGCCTTCCCGATTCGCCGCTGGGCGCTCGAACCCGGCGACATGGTGTGCTTCCGGATGCTCACGCTGCATGCGTCGGGCGGCACGCAGAACCGCCGCCGTGCGTTCTCGATCCGCTTCGTCGGCGATGATATCCGTCACGCGCCGCGCCGCTGGAAAACGTCGCCCGATTTCCCCGGGCTCGCGGCGCAACTGGCCGACGGCGCACCGCTCGATCATCCACTGTTTCCGGTGGTGTGGTCGCGCGACGCGGGGCAGGTCGGCGCGATCTGAGCAGCGCAGGTAACGAATACGGCGGCCGTTTCATGACGAAACGGCCGCCGTGCGTTGAGGGGCTTGCGACGAACGATCAGGTCGGGTGGCGCCCCGCGCCTGGCTTGAAGCGCGAACCGAGCCGGTAGCGGTTGCCCGGATGCAGGAAGTGCACGAACGTGACGGGCAGCCCGTCCGTCCATGTGCGGCGCGTGAGCGTCAGGCACGGCTCGTCGGCGCGCATGTCGAGCAGCCGCGCCTGCTCGCTGGTGGGCAGCGACGCGTCGACGACGTGCTCGATTTCAAGTTCGTAGTGCGACACGTTGTTGTACAGGTACTCGGACGGCGGCTCGGTCTGGAAATCCTGGTCGATGAAGCCGGGCGCGGCGGCCGGGTTCACGTAGCGATCCTCGAGCTGAATCGGGCGGCCGTTTTCCTCGTGCACGCACACCACGTGAAAGACCGGCGTGTTGACCGGCAGGCCGAACGCGGCCGCGACGTCGAACGACGCGGGTTCGCTCGACTGGCTCAGCACGCGGCAGCGATATTCGTGCCCGCGCGCGCGGATTTCGTCGCGGATGTGCGCGATCATCAGCAGGTTCGACTGCGGCTTCACCTCGGCGACGAAGGTGCCGACGCCTGCGGTGCGCTTGAGCACGCCTTCCTCGGTCAGCTCACGCAGCGCGCGGTTGACCGTCATGCGTGCGACGCCGAACTGCGCGGCGAGATCGAGCTCGGACGGAATGCGGTCGCCGGGGCGCCAGTCGCCGGACTCGACGTTCTGACGGACGAGCGTCTTGATCTGCTGGAACGGTGCGGTGGCCTTGGTGACCATCGGAAGATCCTTGCGCGAAAAAGTGACGAGAAGTGACGAGGCTAGTCGTCGTGGCTGACGATGACCAGGATCTCCGCCTGCGCGGTGCCGAGGCTGCGCGTGCGGTGCGGGATCAGTGCGTTGAAATAGACTGAATCGCCGGCCTTGAGTTGCACCGTCTCGTTCGGAAATTCGATTTCGATGCGTCCCTTGTGTACGAACAGGAATTCCTCGCCCTCGTGCTCGCGGAACGTCGATGCGACGAATTCGTGCGGCGGATGCACGACGAACGGCAGCATTTTCTTCGGCGCGACGCCCGCTGCGATGCTTTCGAAGCGATGCGCGTGGCTGTCGGCCGCCGCCCCCATTGCCGTGCGCTCGCCGGCGCGCGTGACCGTGATCAGTTCGCGGTTGCGGCTTTCCGAGAACAGTTGCTCGACGTCGACGTTCAGCGCCTTCGACAGCTTCAGCGCGACCGCGATCGACGGCACGCTCAGGCCGCGCTCGACCTTCGACAGGTAGCTCTTGGTGAGGCCGGTCTCGTCGGCCAGCACGTCGAGCGTCCAGCCCTTCTGTTTTCTGAGCAGCTTCAGGCGAATCGTCATGGGGCGCCAGGTGTCCTTCGAAAAACCGATTGTAACGCATGACACAAAGTGTCATTCGGTGTATCGTGTGTCATTCGTGATCGGGGAAACGGCCGCGGACGGCGCGGCAGACCCGGTTCATTCAGGAGGCGAACATGGCGGAAACGCTGAATTTGACGAAGGAAGCGCTGGTCGCGCTGGCAGAGCGGCGTCTGGAAAACGAGGTGGGGGACAGCGGCTGGTCCGCGCGACAAAAGCTTGCGCTGACCTGCCGGATTTTGTTCGACGCCGGCCACGACTCGGGCCTGGCCGGGCAGATCACCTGCCGCGCGGACGCGGCCGGCACGTACTACACGCAGCGGCTCGGGCTCGGCTTCGACGAGATCTTGGCCGCGAACCTGCTGCGCGTCAACGAGGATCTCGACGTCGTCGACGGCGATGGCATTCCGAACCCGGCCAACCGGTTCCATACGTGGATTTATCGCGAACGCCCGGACGTGAACTGCATCATCCATACGCATCCCGCGCATGTCGCGGCGCTGTCGATGCTCGAACAGCCGCTCGTCGTGTCGCATATGGATACCTGCCCGCTGTACGACGATTGTGCGTTCCTGAAGGACTGGCCGGGCGTGCCGGTCGGCAACGAGGAGGGCGAGATCATCTCGAAGGCGCTCGGCAGCAAGCGCGCGATTCTGCTGTCGCATCACGGTCAGCTCGTGGTCGGCAAGACGATCGAGGAGGCGTGCATTCTCGCGCTGTTGATCGAACGCGCCGCGAAGCTTCAACTGCTCGCGATGTCGGCCGGCGAGATCAAACCGGTGCCTCCGGCGTTGGCGCGTGAGGCGCACGACTGGATCTCGAAGCCCAAGCGCGATGCGGTGACGTTCGACTACTACGCGCGCCGCGCATTGCATACGCATCAGGATTGCGTCGCGTAAGCGAGTGCACCGTTCCGATCTTTTTAGTCAATCATTGAGGAATACCAATCGTGTCCATCCTGTTGAAAGGCATCATTGCCTACCCGGTCACGCCGTTCTCCGCCGACGGCGACGTCGACCTGACAGCGCTCGATGCGCTGATCGAACGCCTGATCGCCGACGGCGTTCACGCGATCGCGCCGCTGGGCAGTACCGGCGAAAGCGCCTACCTGTCCGACGCCGAATGGGAGGCCGTCGCTACCGCGTCGATTCGCGCGGTGCGCCGGCGCGTGCCGACCGTCGTCGGAATTTCCGATCTCACCACGGCGGGCGCGGTGCGCCGCGCCCGCTTTGCCGAGCAGGCCGGCGCCGATGCGGTGATGGTGCTGCCGGTGTCGTACTGGAAGCTCGGCAACGACGAGATCGTCGCGCACTACCGTGCGATCGGCGACGCGATCGGCATCCCGATCATGCTGTACAACAACCCGGCGACGAGCGGCGTCGACATGTCGCCCGAGCTGATCGCGACGATCTGCCAGACCGTCGACAACGTGACGATGGTGAAGGAAAGCACCGGCGACATCGGCCGGATACACCGGCTCGCGCAATTGAGCGACGGCACGATCCCGTTCTACAACGGCAGCAATCCGATGGCGCTCGCCGCGCTGGCCGCCGGCGCGGCCGGATGGTGCACGGCCGCGCCGAACCTGAATGCCGCGTTGCCGCTCGCGTTGTTCGACGCGATGTGCGCGGGCGACCTCGCGCGCGCCCGATCGGTCTTTCACGCGCAGTTGCCGTTGCTGCAGTTCATCGTCAACGGCGGGTTGCCGGTGACCGTGAAGGCCGGGCTGAGGCTGCGCGGCTTCGACGCCGGCGAACCGCGGCGACCGCTGCTGCCGCTCGGCGACGCACGCACACGAGAACTCGAGCGCCTGCTCGCGGCGCTGCCGGACGGTGTGGCGGCATGAGCGCCGACGCACGGCTGGCGATCGCGGTCGCCATCGGCGCGGTGCGGATCGGCGTGAGCCGGCCGCTCGCCGGCACACCGCACGCGAGCGCGATCGACAAGCAGCCGGTGGACGCACGCCTGTGGCTGGGCGCGCTCGGCTTTGCCGGCGACCAGCAGGCCGATGCGCGGCATCACGGCGGCCCCGACAAGGCCGTTCATCATTATGCGCATGATCACTATCCGTGGTGGACCGGGCAGATCGGCGCGCGCGACGTGCTCGCCCGGCCGGGTGCGTTCGGCGAGAACCTGTCGACGCGCGGCATCACCGAGCACGACGTGTGTCTCGGCGACGTGTTCACGCTGGGCGGCGCGGTGCTCCGGGTGTCGCAGTCGCGGCAGCCGTGCTGGAAGCTCAACGCGCGTTTCGATCATCCGCGGATGGCGGCGCTCGTGCAGCACAGCGGCCGGACCGGCTGGTACTACCGCGTGCTGCAGGAAGGCTGGGTGGCGGCGGGCGATGTGCTGGCGCTGCACGAGCGCCGCTACCCGGAATGGCCGCTGTCGACGGTGCTCGACGTGCTGTATCGACGCACGCTCGACATGGCCGCGCTCGATGCGCTGTGCGACGTGCCGCTGCTGCCGCCCGGCTGGCGCAAGATGCTCGAAAAACGCCGGACCGGGCGGCAGGTCGAAGACTGGACGAAGCGGCTCGAAGGATGACGGGCCGCGTCCGGCGCTTACTTCGTCGGCAGGTTGCGCACGTCGGCCGTCGGCTCGGTACCGAACACATCGCTCAGCGCATAGCCGATCAGTTGCCGGGCGGTCGCCTCGGGCGTGGCGAGCGCGCCGCTCGACTTCAACTGGTCGAATTTCTCGCGCATCGGGAAGTTGTCTTCGCCGGTCGCGCGGATCGTGGCCTGCATGCCCGTATCGACGACGCCCGGTGCGACGCTGCAGATCCGCAGCGCGCCGTTCGCGTCGAGCGCGACCGCGCGCGCATGATGATCGAGCGCGGCCTTGGTCGCGCAGTAGATGCTCCAGCCGGCATACGCATTGCGGGCCGCACCGCTCGACAGGTGCACGATCCGGCATTCGGTCGCGGCCGAGGCGGCTTGCGCGAGCGCGGCCGACAGCATCAGCGGTGCGGCGACGTTCAGGCCGACCGCGCGGGCGACGATCGCCGGGTCCTGCGCGGCGAGCGGGCCGATCGGGTCGACGATGCCCGCGTTGTTGAACAGCAGCACGAGTGACGCGCCGTCGACGAAGCGGCGCAGCGTGTCGCCGGCCAGCCAGCTCGCAATGG